>JAHJTR010000134.1 GCA_018829865.1 Patescibacteria group bacterium
CATAAGGAGAGGTGGCTGAGTGGTCGAAAGCGGCACACTGCTAATGTGTTGTGCGTGTCAAATCGCACCGCGGGTTCGAATCCCGCCCTCTCCGCCAATTTTCACTTTTTGTGAAATCGTAAGAAATAGCCTCGGCGCAATGCGCCTCGGCATGGTATTTTTCCGCAATTTTGAAGGCATTTTTGAAATCCAAAACCAAAGTGCGGTCGGCAATGCGGAAGTTCGAACCAATCTTTTTGAGAAAATCCCGAATCCTTTCGGGATTTTCTTGTAAAGCGATATTTTCGGCTTGGTTAGTGGCTTTTAGAAAACGAATCAAAGGTTCGAACCGATTATCGCTCTTTTGCTTTGAAGCGGTCAAATTCTCCGAAATGTCGATTTTCTGCTTGAGCAGTTTTGTCTTTTTGGTGACATATTCACTTTGCGACAATGCTCCATTTAATTGCAAGTCAAGTAAATTATCCAATTTCTGCTCAATCTCAACTAACTCATTTCGTAGCTTCAATGCAAAAGAGCTTTCCGTTTGTTTTTCCTGTGTGCGTTCCTTTTCTAATTCCTGTACGCACACATCCACCCAAGCGGAAGACAAAGAAACTTTTTTGATTTCCTCTTGAATTTGAGAAGTGATGATTTCTTCTCGTGTATACTTCTGCGAACAAGGATTTTTTCTTTTTGTACATCGCAAATAGTTATGACCCTTCTGTGTTTCAGTAGTGATAAAACATCCACACTCCCCGCAATAGAAAAATCCTCGATATACATAGGGCTTCAAATTTCTTCCCTTAGGTTTAGATTTCTTTTTCATCACTTCGGCAACTGAATCAAAAAGTTTCTTTGTGATAATCGGTTCATGCTTTCCATCATGAAATTCACCATTGTATCTGATAACACCGTAGTAAATCGGATTTTTAAGCATGTACTGATAATTTGAGACGGAAAGCATTTTGTCTTTCTTTCCCACCAAGCCGACTAGGTTGATTCTCTTTCGGATTTCAGATAGAGGGTATTCGCCAGTTGCGTAGAGTTCAAAGGCCTTGCGGATATACTTTGCTTTCTTTTTATCCACCACAATGCACCGCTTCTCTTTATCATTTATATATCCTAGTGGAGCAAAAGCAGGCCATATCCCATTGCGGAGCTTCTGGCGAATACCTCTCCTTATATTTTCCGAAAGATTATCAACATAGTATTTCGATTGTCCAAAAGCGATATTGAGCATGAACTTTCCTTGTGGAGTGGAATCAAACCAAAAAGTTGGGAATTTTAGCGTGGAGATTTTACCTGTATCTATGAGATAGATTATCTTTCCTCCGTCTATGCTATTTCTCGCTAATCTGTCAGGGTGCCACGCTACAATTCCTTCCGCTTCTCCTTCCTCTATGCGAGTGATCATGTCATTGAAAATATCTCTGCCCGGCTCTTTGGCGGTTTTGCTTTCCACAAATTCACGAACAATATTTAATCCCTCTTTCTTTGCGTACTCCTGCAACTCAAAGAGCTGGGCTTCAATGCTCAAAACCTGTCGCTCTGGCTCATCCGTGGATTTACGAGCATAGAGGAAGAATTTTTTGGTTTGATGATTCATATTATTCATACTTGTATTGAAAACTTAGCTTTTGGACAATCGAAATTAAAAATCGCTTTACAATCGCCCGACAGGGCGAACAAAAAGATTGGTTGCAAAACTTTTGTTTTGCTTTGAGCTTCGCTCAAACGAACTTCCACATCGCCGAGCGCACGCTCGCCGTGAGCTTGAAAAAACCTTGGCGCGTAGCGCGTTCTTGGCATTCTGTGTCGCTTGGCGACACCCCACATTCTGCCGTTTCGGGCAAAAGTGATAATTGGCGGTGTTTCTTGGACGAAGTTCGAACATTGTACGAGCAAAATCCGCAGGATTTTGATGACTGATGCACGCGCGGAGCGCGTGGTAGTTTGAAACCTCTCCGTACGCTCGGATTTCGTGGTAATGTGAACAGTGCGCGCCTCGCACGCTCCGCACAGCTCGCGTGTACAAAACCAAAAATTTCCTTACCTATCCATTTTCGGCGGGGGGTGCAGGGGGGAGCCGCAAAAAAATGAAAGGAAATTTTATGGTTTTGTTTTCGTCGCTTCACCATAAAGTATTATATGGCAGTTTGGAATATTACGCAATGGAATATTATACTGTAAGTATTATGCCTAGAGCGATATACACAGAGGATCATAAAAAATTGCTGAACGCTTAAAACAAGCGCGTATTGAATCTGGGCTTGGACAAGTTGAGGTTGCTAAAAAGTTAGGACGAACACAATCTTACTTATCTAAAATTGAATCAGGTCAGAGAAGATTTGATGTCTTACAACTTAAAGAGTTTGCAAAACTATATAAAAAATCGTTAGATTTTTTTGTTGAATAAAAATTATGAACACTCGTAAAATACAAACTAAAGTCTTTGGAGAAGAATGTTCATTAGAGATAATGGATTTCAATAAAGCGGATGGCAAAAAATGGAAAGCTGTTTTTGATTTGTGGAGGGGCTTAAAAATGGGTCTACGGGATTATAAATCCCGCGAGCCAAATTTTCCAGAAGGACTTTCTGAAGTTGCTTTTTGTCTTTGGTCAGGATCATCTCGTTTTATCTCTGCAAAGGGATTATCAAACACATCGTTTGATACTTTTGACGTAAAAACAATGAAGGCTGAACAGATTAAGGCGTGTAGTGTAGAAAAAGACTTAACCTCTTTTGGACCAACATCAAAGTGGGATGATTTGTATTTTCTTGATTTTTATAACGACGGTAAAGTTGACGGAAAATTTGATATTTACAAAATACCAAGTAAATTAATTTACGAAAATAAAGTAAATAAAAATCAAACACTTAAAGATCAACAGGGAGAAAAGCGCAGACCTCGCTTTTGTATAAAGAAGGATATTATTGCAGCAAATAAAATAAAGCCCATTGCATCAAAGGTTAAAGTTTGGTAACTACTCCATTACTTTCCTCATTTCTTTTGCTACAGCCTCAATAACAGGGACACTCACAGAATTACCCGCTTGCTTGTATAAAGCAGAATCTGAAATATCTGGCAGTATATAATCTTTTGGAAATCCTTGGACTCTGAAACACTCTAAAGGAGTTAATTTTCTTATACCTTTTTTATCTTTTATGATCGGTACATTGTGTCCACCAGTCCCCATATTTGCAGTTAATGTTGGACAAACACCACTTTTATTTTCTCGGACATATTGCCTACGCCATTGGTACACTTTCCCCTCCTCTTGAATAGAGTCTTTTAATTTTTCGTATAAAGGCTTTCCATTATAATAATATTTTTCAGAAACATGTTTTTCTAATAAATCAGTGATTTTTATTGCAAGTTTTACAGGTTTAGGAAATTCAAATTTTTCAGAATAATCTTTATTTCTAAAACCAACGATATAAATACGCTCTCTGTTTTGCGGAATGTTTCCGTATTCCATGCTATTCAAGACTTTTGATTTTACATGATACCCAAGATCTTCAAGAGTTTTTAATATAATCTCAAAAGTTTTTCCAGCATCATGACTCTTTAAATTTTTGACATTTTCAAGCAAAAAGCCCTCGGGCTTTCGATCCTCAAGAATCCTTGCGACATCAAAAAACAAATTTCCTCTATCTTTTTTATCTTTAAAACCATGCCTGTACCCAGCAATAGAGAATGCCTGACATGGGAAACCACCCAAAAGAAAATCAAATTTCGGCAAATCGTCTATACCGATTTTTCTAATATCCTCAACTATTAGCTTCGAATCTTTAAAATTGATATCATAAGTATCTTTGCATTTTTCTTCAAAATCATTTGCAAAAACTGTTTTAAATCCAGCTTCTTCAAAACCAAGTCGTATACCGCCAACACCAGCAAATAAATCGATAGTATCAAAACCATGTTTTGTTTTTTTCTTTGGTTTATATTCCTCCTCTGTATTTATATTTCTTACAACCTGCACAACAACTCCTCGCACCTCGACTTCTTTTCTAAAAAATGGAAGCATTGTTTGATTCCTTGGTTCAAGCCTAAAACGTGATTTCTCCCTATATATTTTTTTTAGCGTTGCTTCATTGTCATCAATAATAGCGACAACCGTTTGCCCATTTTCTGCTACTGACTGCTTTTTTATTACAACAATATCACCATCAAAAATACCTTCATCAATCATACTTTCCCCTACAACTCGTAAAGCATAATAATCTTTGGCGTTTCGTATACTTGGATCTACAAGAGAGATGACATCCTCTTTGTTTTCGATAGCCTCAATTGGTTGTCCAGCAGCGATGTTTCCCAATATTGGAATTTCCACAACAGATTTTATTTGTTTTTTAAGCGATAAACTTCTTGCGGAGTTTTCTGACTTTGAAAGATACCCTTTTTCTTTCAAAGAATTGATGTGTTCATGAATAGTTGAAACTGCTTTGAGTTTTAGCTCTTTTCTTATCTCTTCAATGGTCGGGGATATGCCATTTTCAGAGATGTATGTATTTATAAAATCAAAAACCTGTTTTTGTTTTTTTGTGAGCTTAGACATATTTGCTATAAAAATTTATTAGCGCTACAATTACAGTATAACCGAAAAGAAACCGAAAGACAAAGCGGGGTTATCCCCAATCAAATTTATAAAAATTAACTCAATTTATTATGCATACTCCCGACAACAAAAGACCCCAACCAAGAACTTCACCAATAGTCGATAGTTTTACAGGCGATGTTGGATTTTCCATTGAGGGAATATCAGACCACCACATGCCTCTGAAGTACCACTAGTTTAATTGTGTGATTGATTTAATGCAGATTGAAATGGTAAATTTTCAAGTTTTGCGGATTAAATTGATATTTCAGATCAATGGTGATCTCGACAATCTCCAAAAACTCTATGATGAGGAGGGCTGGAAATTTCGTCGAACTGACTCTGTATTAAAAAAGCATCCTAATTTTATTGGTCAATGGAAATATCCAGCACCGATTTTTGGCATAATGCTCAACAAATATCTTCAAGTTGTAAATGCAACATGCAAGGTAAAATGGCAAACTCCTCCTGTGATTTTAGACCAAAGTGCTGATTTGGTAACACTTCCTGACAGCTTTCCGCCCCTTGCTGATGTGCCAGAAGAAGAAACATACCATTACTACGATAAGAAGACCACGTTATTTTATACAGACCTATATCTTGGTGAAAAATACGAATTTGATATAGAGCTTGAGGCCAACGCTGCGACGTTTGAGTTTGCTCCTCTTTTCCCGTTTAAAAATGTTCAGATCAATAAAATCGAGACGATCCATGGTGAGTATTCTTTTGAACCACTGGGAAGCATTGTTAAGCCAACAAAAAGAAAGCGATACTCTGATTGGTATGAAGACGAATTAAAAAGACATGAAACAATAGGCATGCCCGGTCGAGGAGCACCCAACTTTAAAGCAGCGTCAACATACCGAGGAGAAGTGCCGTTATTTGATATTGCGAACGAGGTGCTTAAATACAACCCTAAATCGCAAGCGGAAATTGAAGCTACTGTTGAGGCCATGTTCGTTGATCTTAATAATCCAATTACTCTTAACGACTACGAAACCGTTCACTTTGGATTTATGGTTATGATACCTCCAGATAAAAATGTTGAGGTAAATGTTAGGACAATTCAACGCCCTGTCCCAATTAGGATTTATGAGCAAATGCAAACTATGCAGGGCTATCAAGATGTGTTAATTAAATATGACATTTTTAACTTCTCTCACGAAAAACTAAGGTTGCGAGTAGAAACTGAAATTCTAGATTTCACTGAAAAAGCTGTGAAAGTGATTTTTTTGCACGGAATCAACAATAAACGAAACCAAAAAGCTCGCACCATGTTGACACAATGTCCGCGACTGAAGCGCGGACTATTGGAGCAACTAACAAAACCAGAAAAGGCAATGATGCACTGTAAGGTGATGAACGAAGATACTAAAGAAGTTTATTATGAAGAAACAATAAATGTAGATCTTCTCCCCAATGATGAGATATTGTGGGAGTTAAAAGATATTAGAAGTAATGCAAAATATGGAATGCATGAATTTGTCTGTTCATGGATAACACCTAGGGATAGTGAGGGATTAGTTGAAAAAATTCGCACTGAAGCTGCCCTCAAACGACCAAGTCGAAGTTTTGGGGATGGAGATTTTAATGATCTATCTGTTATCGAATCTCATGTTCGAGCTGTTTACGAATATCTATCGGAATATGGATTAGTGTATGTCAGCCAACCATTCTCGGCGACACCGTCTATGCAAGGACAAAGAATAGTTTTACCCGAAGTTGTATTGAAAAATAAGGCAGGAAATTGCATTGATCTAACAGTGCTTTTTGCAAGTATTCTTGAGGGAGTTGGATTGTATTCATTGATTTTTTTAACAGAAGATCATGCTTTCATAGGCTGGGGTAATAAAAACCGACCAAATGAAATTTTATTTTTGGAAACGACGGCAATTGGTCAGCTTGATTTTGACGGAGCAAAGGAAGCTGGTAAAAAAGTTTTTCAAGATAAATTCACAATGGTAGGTGCGCCTGATAATTGGATGCCTCCGCTTGGACTTATGGGGATGATTAGAGGTTGTCATCTTATTGATACAGCTGAAATAAGATATTCTGGCAAAATTTCGGCGCGATCATAAAAGGGAGTTCCGCTTGCGCGCGCATTGGGTGGGTGGGGCAAGCGCAATATGATTTGTTTGTGCCATTCGTTAGTTTGGCACAATCCGCTTTTTTAGAGTTACCACAGACTTGAACGAAGTCACTGAGTGAACACACGAAATCGCCGTAGTAGCCACAAGAACGAGCGTTAGCTCGTGAATTGGGCTATGCGGAGGCGATGAAGTGTGTGAACGGACTACAAAGCCACTACGGACTCGGAGAGGAAGCGTCTCGTTCGGCGCAAGCTACGGAAGAAAGGGCGGTATGTTGTACTTGTGCAATATTATTTATAAGCCCTTTCTGGAGTAGTGAAGCGGCGAAAGCAAAACCAAAACATTTCCTTTCAATTTTTTGTGGCTCCCCCCTGCACCCCCCGCCGTTTTTTTAAGGATAAGGAAATTTTTGGTTTTGCGTGCGCGACCAGAGGGAGCGCGCCCGAGGCGCGGAATGGTTGGCATTACCACAGAATCCGAGCGTACGATATTGCTGCAAGTTACCACGCGCGTGGCGCGTGCGAATTATCAATCGCTCCGCGATTGTTGTTCAAAAAAGGTTCGCGCAAAGGTTACAACCTCACCGCAACAAATCGGAATTCAAATTTCCGCAAAAAATATGGTCGGCACGAAGTGCCGTCTGTTCTGAATTCCCCCCAAAAAATCCTGAATCTGAAAGGGTTCGCCACGCGGAGCGTGGCTCAAAAAGTACGATTCGATCTTTAATTAAAAAGTTCGAACCGACTTTTTTAAACAAATGAAGATTTTCTTCATTTGTTTTCTCGTTAGCCAATTCCACCATATGAATATTTTCCAAGAAATACTGATACTATTCTTTTGGGACGGATGAAAAGAAATGTTCGCCGACTGCTTGATCTACGAGAAGAGATTAAGAAAATTGAGGAAGAGTTAAGTTCAATGATAAATGAAAGCGGTTACACCATTGCCACAG
>JAHJTR010000135.1 GCA_018829865.1 Patescibacteria group bacterium
AGTGAAATGGATTCGACGACGCCAAAAGTTGATGTGCCGGATTATACCGCTAATCTTGAGAAATCTGTTAAAGGGCTTAAAATAGGTGTGCCAAAAGAGTTTTTTATTGATGGATTAGATGAGGAAGTTGAGAAGAGTGTGCGAGATGCGATAGAGGTGCTCAAAAAACAGGGCGCGGTTGTTAGTGAGATTAGTTTGCCTACTACTAAATATGCTGTGGCGGTTTATTATGTTTTGACGCCGAGTGAGGTGAGCGCGAATATGGCCAGGTATGACGGGATCAGGTATGGATCAGTTGCCGAGGGTGAGTTTAAGAATCTTGAGGAATTTTATTTTAAGAATCGAAGTGCGGGATTTGGAGATGAGATGAAACGTAGAATTATGATTGGGACTTATGCTTTGTCTTCCGGTTATTATGATGCTTATTATAAAAAAGCTCAGAAAGTGAGGACTCTGATTATTGAGGATTTTAAGAATGTTTTTAATGATGTTGATGTGGTAATGGGGCCTGTAGCGCCAACACCGGCTTTTAAGTTGGGAGAAAAGGTTGATGATCCTTTGGCGATGTATTTGGCGGATGTGTTTACGATTCCGGCTTCGGCTGCGGGGATACCGGCTTTGAGTGTGCCTTGCGGAAAAAGCTCCGGTGGTTTGCCAATTGGATTGCAAATTATGGGGCCGCAGTTTGCTGAAGAGAAGGTGCTAAATGTCGGGCATATTTATGAGAAGGTCAGGGGGGATTTGTAGGTTTTTTACCGCAATTCTGCAAAAGACCAAGCCATTTCGAAGATGGATCTTTGGGTGTTTGCGATGCTTTCATCTTGGATGATTATGCCGATTGGGTTGTTCTCTGCGAAGGAGATTATGGCTGTTTTGTTGTCGTAGATATTTACGTCATTTGGAAAGTTGTATTTTTCTTTGTTAATAAGCCTTATTTCGCGATGGCTGTTAAAGTTGTTGTTAACTACTGTAATGCCAATCGGATCGTCGGGGGTGATTCCTCTTAAATAGATTTTTTTCTCGATTCTATTTGCAACATACTCTGTGTCATAATTTGGCCAGCTCTTGCGGATTTCGGCTGAGTTGGCGAAATTTAGTATTTCGGTGCGGCTGGTTAAGGTGTCTTCGTAAATTGTTTTGATTCCTTCAAGTCCCTCAAAATATCTGACTCTTGGTGCCGGAGTGTCTCCTTTCAGCCTTTTTAATGCGGGCAAAGATTCATGTAGTGAAGAGATTTTGCGTTCGAATTCATGAACGAGTGCTTCCGGATCGGTTGCTTGATAAAAGGTTTTGTTATTGGTGTTTGCCAAATTTACTAATCCTTTGGTGAGCATTTTTTCTAGGATGTCGTAGGCTGTGACTCTGTTGATGCAGGCTTTTTTGGCGATTTGGCCTACTGTTGCATTGCCAAGCTCTAAGCATGCTAAATAGATTTGGCTTTCTTTTTCTGATAATCCGATATTTTGTAAAATGTTTTTTAATTCTGTCATTTTAATTTTGTTGTAGAAAATTTCGACATACTTAAATTATCATTAAATAATAAAGGCGTCAAAACTTTGTTTTTTACTCTAAATAAGCGAATATTTCTTGTTGTAGGAAATTTCAACAGCGGTTTTTTTACCTTTGCAACGAGCAGATAACTCTGATAAACAGAATACATATTCTTTAAAAATAAAAAATTATGGAGCCGTTTGTTCGGAGCAACAGGGAAACAATTCTTGATCTGGTTAAAAGAGAAAAGATTGATTTTATCAGCCTGCAATTTGTTGATTTGTTCGGTACGACTAAATCCGTTTCTATACCTGTTGATAAGCTTGGAGGAGCGATTGATGATAATGTTTGGTTTGATGGTTCTTCAATATCCGGTTTTGCCCGCATTTTTGAGAGTGATATGTTTTTGAAACTTGATTTGCCTACTTTTGCCATTGAGCCTTGGTCTACTAAAAATGGCGGTTATCGCACAGCCCGAATTATTTGTGATGTTTATCGTGCGGATGGTCAGCCTTATGAGGGGTGTCCGCGTCATATTCTGAAAAAACAGATTAAGAAATTGAAGGAAAGGGGATTTGATAATTATCATATTGGGCCGGAGCCGGAGTTTCATATTTTCAGGAAAGATGATGATGGGAGGATTAAACCTCTCCCACACGATTATGCTGGCTATTTTGATCAGTCAACCGATTTGGCGGGTGAAATTCGGCGGGAGATGGCGAGTGCGTTAATG
This sequence comes from Patescibacteria group bacterium, assembly GCA_018829865.1. GTDB lineage: Bacteria > Patescibacteriota > Gracilibacteria > UBA1369 > JAHJTR01 > JAHJTR01. The sequence continues at coordinate 2,225 of JAHJTR010000135.1, forward strand.
GCTATGCATATTGATGTTGAGGCGCTGCATCATGAGGTTGCGCATGGTCAGCATGAGATTGATTTTAAATATGCTGATGCGGTTAAAACGGCTGATAATGTGCTTACGCTAAAATATGTGCTCAAAACGATTTCTGCGAGTCATGGGTTGCATGCGACTTTTATGCCTAAACCTATTTATGGGATTTGCGGCAATGGGATGCATGTTAATCAGAGTTTGTTTAGAGGAGGGATGAACGCTTTTTATGATGAGCACGACTCCTATAATTTATCGCAACTTGCTAAATCCTTTATTGCCGGTCAACTTAAATACATTAGACAGTTTAATGCGATTACCAATCCTATTGTGAATTCTTATAAAAGACTTGTTGTGGGGTATGAGGCTCCGGTTTATATCACTTGGGCGCGGCAGAATCGCTCCTCATTAATTAGAATCCCCAGATTAACTGCGGGTAATCACAATGCTACGCGTATCGAGCTTAGATGCCCTGATCCTGCGTGTAATCCGTATCTTACGTTTGCGGTTGCGCTTGCGGCGGGTCTTAAAGGAGTTGATGAAAATTTGACTCCGCCAAATCCGAGTGAAGAGAGAAATCTGTTTCAACTTTCGGAAGAGGAAATGCAGCAGGAAGGGATTGAATCAGTGTGTGGGAATTTGTATGAGGCTATTTGTGAGATGGAAAAAAGTGAATTTGTGCATGATGTTTTGGGGGATCATGCGTTTTATACTTTTATTAATGCGAAAAAGAAGGAATGGGATGAGTATAGGCAGCAGGTGTCGCAGTGGGAATTGGATACTTATCTTGAGAGGTATTAGTTTTTTTTGGGGATTGGAGCAGGATGCAATCCTGCTCCAATGAGGGGGTGCAATTCTTTCTGAAGTTGGAGCGCGATTGTATCGGGCTTCTTTTTGTGGTTGGGGCGGGGTTGTACTCCGTTTCGTAGTGTTTTGGAGCAGAGTGCAACTCTGCTCCAACAGAGTGTGAGAACGTTTAGGAGCAGGGCTGTAGCCCTGCTCCAACCTCCGAGGGCTGTAGCCCTGCTTCAACCTTCATTTGCTGGCGGCAAAAATAAATTTCTCGAGTGCTTGGGCGAAATCTCGTTGGTCTGTGGTTGATATTTTGATTTTTCCTGTTTTCAGGCCGACTTCAAGTTCTAGTAATAGCGCGTAAAGTGATTTTAGTTGAGTTGTTGAAAAGTTGTTTGCTTGAGAGATGGTGTTTTTGATGACAAACGGTGGGATTTTGAGCATTTTGCTTAGTTGAAAACTGTTTGTGTTTTTTTCCAGTAGTGTTTTTGCCAAGGTGATTATGCGGATTTGCCTCACTATCATGTGGAAAATGAACATTAATTCTTCGCCGCTTTCAACTAAATCTTGAAACATTTCCAGGGCTTTTTTAAAGTTTTTTTGCGCTAAAATATCTACGAATTTGAATATTGAGGCTTGAACTTTTACTTTACACAGTAAATCGATGTCTTTTTTTTCTATGGCGCGTCCGTCTGAGTAATCAGCGAGTTTTTTTATCTCATTGCTTAATGACCATAAATCATTACCGACAATTTCCGGCAAATATCCGCAGACTTCTTGTGATGCCGCAGCGTTTAATTTCGTGAATTCTTTATTAACCCAACCGGTTAAGGATGCGCCCGTTTTATTATTAAATTCTTCATGCCTGCAGTTTTTTGTGAGTTTTTTGTAGAGGGAGGTGCGTTTGTCGGGGGCATTGTCTTCAGCGAATATCAAGAGCGTTGTATCCGGGATTTTGGCTATATTGTCAGCGGCCTTTTTTTGTTCGTCTTTGTGGCTGTCTCTTAAAAAATTTGCTATGTAGATCATGCGTTTGTCTCCTAAAAATGCGACTTGCTCCGCTATTTCCAGAATTTTTTCCCAAGTCAGCCTTTTTCCATCCAACTGATCAAAATTGAAATCCCCGTTTTTTTCGATGAACGATTTCTGCCATTTTTTGAGTAATTCGTTGATACTGTAGGTGTCGTTGCCGGATATAAGGACGACGTGTTTTATTTGCTCCATTCACATGTTGTTAACTTTGGGCAAATTATATACGGGGAGGAGGGGGATGTCGAGGTTTGGGGGAATGGGGTTTTTGTCTGAGTTGACATTGAATTGAACTAATATAAAAAGCTTATAAAAAAAACTCCCGGTTTTTTGTAATTGCGGGAGTTTTTTTAATCTTTATTTATTACCTAGCCTTCCTCAGCCAATTCATATCAATATATTCCTCAATTCCAGGAGGCGTATTGAGTAGGATGTTTTCATCGTATCTGATGACGATTGCTCCTCCATCACGATCGGGGGCTCCAATGTACTTTCTATCAGCCGCTAGAGGATCGAGATCTCCGTAAACTGCTCCATTAATTACTAATTGTTGGAATGAATCAGTTCCGTATGACTTGAAGTTTCCTACTTTATTGTTGGTTGGGTGATTTTTCACGAAATAAACGCCGTCCATTCTGTTTACATTTTCGCCGACGATAATGTTTCCGTTAAGCACTATAAATGCGATTGCGGGTCTCTCACGATGATTTTTGACATCACCTGTCGGCTTGTCGTAGACGATATTACTTTTGATGAATAAGTTGCCGTTTTCGATAATAATTGTTCGAGCTGCATTTTTGTCGGCATCCGCAGCCAATAGATTGTCGGCTAGATATTCAACGTTTGGAATTATTAGGCTTGGGCACATTCTGCCTGCTTTATAGTTGTGAGGATCGGGTAGACATTTCGTTAGTTCTTTACCTTTAATTGTAATGTCTCCATTCTTTTTATAGAAAACATTATTATAGGTATTCGGTTGGATTCTTTGTAGGATGAGATCCTGCTCGTAATTTTCGATATTGGCTGTTTTATCCAATGATTCATTGAATCTACTAACACGAGTTTTATTATCGCCTACATTTAGTTGCACGCTGGTCTTCTCCCAGTTTTTGTAAACTCGGGTTTGAATTTCGCAGATAAAACTTGAGAAGTGATTTACGATATTAATGTTTTTGTTATCACAAACGGATGGTGTTTGCCCTGGTGTACCTGTTGAAATAAGTGGTCTTACTTTGACTTTGGGTTGGGCAACGATTACCAGTCCTTCAGAATTTCTGACTTTTTTATCGATACATGATACGTCGACTCCACTAAGCAATCCTTTTTCAAAGAATACGTCACCACCTTTACGAGTCAGGATGTATGGGCAGGTTACATAAACTACTGCGTCGTCGGTATCCCATCTGCTTTCCGTGATATTGTAAACACGAGCTGTATTTGGGAATTTGTCGCCCGGGCATTCTTGTTGAGGTGTTGGGTCTCCCTTGTTGTTTCTTTGGCAATATTCGTAATCTTGCCAGTTTACTTTTCCGTCGTATGAAAAATAGATTATTTTGTTATTGGGGAATGTGATGTTCCAGTAGGTTAAGATGTTTGAATTTGGATCTGCGGAATAAGGGATGCCGTCCAGAATTTTGCTTAAGGCAATGTCTCCTGTGTAACACATTTCAAGTTCTTTGGTCCCTTTTTTGTATTGTTTTATTTGTTCGTCAGTACATTTTTCAATTAATGGCCCTGATCCGTTTGAAAGCCTTGTTTTGAAATCTTTTGCGTATTCAATGTAGTTAGGAGATTCCTTCTCGTCTACGATTTCCCTTGCTCCCGGGATTATTGATGCAGGTTTTTCTCTGCCCAAAGTGTCGTCGAATACGATGGTGAACGGGCCATTAAATGGACTGTTATTTTTAATGCTTTCGGTTATTTCGTATTTGATTGAATACTTAACGATTTCTTCTGGGCGGGTTGCGACGCTTTTATTG
>JAHJTR010000136.1 GCA_018829865.1 Patescibacteria group bacterium
CCTAACAAACAATATTCTTCATTTAAGTCAGGTTGGTGACGCCGAAGGATATTTGATAAGAAGAAAACATTTAAGTGTTATTACAGAAGGCCTAAACGAAGACGGTCAACCAAACAATTTCACCAATATCGCATCAGGTGATATTGAAGCCGATGACATCCTCGTTTTTTGCAGCACGAGACTATTAAGGTATATTACCAAACACGATTTAAGCCGCATTTTTGCAACAGAAGGCAACATTGAAAAAGAACTGTGCAATCTAAAAGACTTACTGGGAATTGAAACACTGGATCAAATGGGAATAACAGCCGTGAAAACCAAGGAATCAAAAGAAAAAAAGACAAAAGGATTTTCAAGATTTAGTTTCACGGAAGTACTCACGACAATTAAAAATAATCCTCTCATAGATAAAATTAAAAACAGAGGAAAAAAGATAAAAAAAGAGGATAACGAAGCGATCGAAACACACAATGAAACTGCAAGTAATATAGCCACACCAAAATCAAGTGGTTTTAAAAAAGGCATTAGCAACAAAGTTAAAGGAATAAAAAGTCTCATCAGTAAAATAAGCAATAAAAAAGAAGACTCCAAAATCACCAGAAAAAAACAAATATTGGCAGCAATGGCCGGAGTAATTTTTGTGCTTATTATTAGCATTGTAATTATCAGATTTAGTGGCGCTAAACAACAAATGATCAACGACTACGAAAAAGTCCTGACAGAAGTACAAAGTGACATCGAAAATGCCTCAACTATAGGAATAACTGATAAAAAGAAGGCCGCAGAAATCCTTAAATTAGCCGAAGAAAAAACTAACAATGTTCTCCAATCGGGTTATTTAAGAGGAGCAGCCTCACAAAGGCTAGATAATATCCAAGAAATCAAAGAAAAACTGGATAGTATTAAAAAAATCGAGAATCCTAAAATCCTTGCAGATTTGGTAACAGCAAAATCCACAGTTAACGCTATCGGATTTATGCCTTATTTAGATCATTTTGTCGCTTACGAACCAACCGGAATTTTGGAAATCATCCTCGATAAAATAGAGAAACCCAAAAATATTGATGATGGAGAAGAAATGATTGACGGAGCCTACTTCGAAGATCAAAAAGCATTAGTTTTCACAACTAAAAGCAACAAAATTGTAGAATATAAAGAAGGTCAATTCCAATACATAACAAATGGCGATGGTAAATGGAAGCCGGCCGCAGACTTAAAAGCATTCAGTAGCAAAATTTATCTACTGGATACGGTAGGTAATCAAATCTGGAAATACACCAGACGAAGAGATAACTACAGCACTGCGGACAAATACATTACCGAAGCGGACATTGATCTATCCAAAGCCATCGACATAACTATTGATGGCAGCGTTTATGTCTTAAATAAAGACGGATCAATCGAAAGATATTATGGAGGAATAAAGGAAAAATTACTCATCCGCAAAGAACCGCTATCAGAACTTGTAAATCCGACAAAAATCTACACTGAATTCGAAATGCAACAGCTTTATATTTTAGAACCAAGCTCACAAAGAGTACTTGTTTACAACAAAGAACCAAAAACCGGAAATCTAACCTATATTTATCAAGTGAAATTCCCGGAACTTAAAAACATCCGTGACTTCCACATAGATAAAGGAGCCTCAAAAATTTATGTGTTAGATAGCAATAAAATATACGAAAGCGCACTTTAGAATGCAAATTCAAAAGTACAGTTGGAGCGCGATTGTATCGGGCTCCTTTTAGTCAGACTACAGTTGGAGCGGAGTTGTACTCCGCTTCTTAACATTAAAGTCCGTTGGAGCGGAGTTGTACTCCGCTTCTTAACATTAAACCTCCTCAAACCAAAAATACTAAATCGAAGACCGACTCTTCTCTTTTGAACAAATAATTTTCTTTTCACATTTCAGCATCTTAACTCCATAATCTTTAAATACATCAAATTTCGGAAGAATATCCGGATACCCTTTAATATATACCACTTTTTTTACTCCTGCCTCAGTTAACAAACATTCACAAATACGACACGGATGAGAGGTCACATAGGCGGTAGAATTATGCAAAGAAAGACCCGCCTTGGCGCAATGAGCAACAACATACTGCTCAGCACACAAACCATAACAAATTTCACGCTCAGAACCATGCTTACACTTACGATCATCTCTTATGCAGCCAATCACTCTACAATCATACAACGCCAACGGATCATTAGTATGTTGATACAAAACCTTCCCTCGTTTAACCACTATACAAGCAATTTGAGCCCTCAAACATCTCGAACCTTGCGAAATCAAAGTAAGCATCTCTAAAAACTTATAATCCTGATCATTAAAGTCTTTAGGTTTAGAAACACCGGAACTTACTTGCTTTGGCGAAGCCTTTGAAACAGTCTTTACTTTCTTTTTAACAACTTTCTTGACAGTAACTTTTTTTGCAGCCACTGTCTTCCGCGCAACCTTCTTATTACTCTTGGCAATTTTCTTCATCTTTTTCTCTCCAGCTTTTTTAACAATTTTCTTCACCATATTATTTTATATTTACAAATTTAAACTTTCATTAACCAAGGATAAAAATCTTTTATTGCGGTTACCAATGTTTCAGGCTTCAGCACTCCAAGCTCCGAAATAATCCCGGTAACTTTATCCGCCGGCGCCACTTCAAACGCAGGATTATGAACCACAACACCCTTTGGTGCATCCGCCCAGACTTCTTTTGGATCCCGCTGCTCAATCTCCTCATCATGCCCCCACAAAGTATCAGGATTAAATTTCCAACTAGTCGTGCAACAATAACAAGGAATCCGATATTGATTAGCCAAATTCACAACTGTTCTCGTTCCAATTTTATTAATAATCTGCCCGGTACTACTGATTGAATCGGCACCAAACAAAATCAAATCCACATCCATCAAAGCAAAACTCATACAAGAATCAACAAAATGATGAACCTCAATACCCGCAGCAGCCAGTTTTTCAGCCGTAATCCGCCCCTGATATCTGGGCCTAGTCTCGGTATTATGGACCTTAATTTTCATTCCTCGTTTATGAGCCTCAACAATCACAGCCTCAACGGTCGATGAATGACAATGAGTATAAACATTCATACCATCATTAATTTTATTCGCGCCAATTTCAGCAATTTTAGTTTTAGCATCTTCAAAATGCTTCATAATATCCCGCTCAATATTTTTATTCCTTTCATTCTGCGCAAAAAAAGCCAACGCATTTCTTAATGCCGGCTCTGTAGCTCTAGCCTCCTTTAATTGCCGAGCAAATACATCAAGATCATCACCCCTTACGCCCTCTTTATATTTAAGCCCAAGCGCATAAACAGCGCTTCTGGCAATCCTTTCAGCTCCTTGAATATTAAGTTCCTTAATGTTTTTTACAACTTCATCAAAAGAAAGTCCGTGATAATCCATAATCTAATCAATAATAATAATAAAATTTCATGCAATTATAACACATTTTCAAACTACATCATACGCCTTTGCATCTGTAGCATATTTGACCGCAAAATTAAGTCTTTCCTCACTATTCGCGTAAATAGTGAACACTTTCTCATTCTTCTTAACTTCATCCCCAACTTTTTTATGCAAATACACGCCTGATGAAACATCTTTAGGGCAACCCGCAAATCTCGCAATTTTTGCCACCATTTTATTATTAATATGCTTAACCTTGCCATTTTTCCATCCCAAAACATCAAAATGAAAATTCCCCGGCCTGAGCGCCTTCTTTTTAGCACCTTGCTCATTAATAATTTTTTGCATTTGATCATAGGCCTTTCCGCTACTAAGCACTTTTTTAGCCACAGCGTATCCCCTCTTCCACCAAAATTTACCTGACATATCAATCAAAATCCCCGCCATTCTAAGCGCCTTCTCCCTTAAATCAGCCGGAGCACCTTCTTCATTCTTCAAAATACTCATCACATCAATCGCCTCAAGCACAGGCCCAATACCATTACCCACAGGCTGACTTCCATCACTAATAATCACCCGCATTTTCATTTTCAAAAGTTTCGCAATTTTCAAAAACCGCGCCTTAAGATGACGCGCCTTTTTCAAATCAGCAATCTTAGCCTCGGGACCAACAGGAATATCAATAATCACAGTATTCGCCGAAACAGAGAATTTTTTCGCCATAATACTGGCAAGCAGCATCCCTTCCGGATCAAGTTTAAGCGGATGACGCACACGAATCATTTTATCATCGGCAGCAGCCAGATCAACGCCCCCGCCCCAAGTAATAAATCCATTAACCTTACTCGCAATTTTCTTAAGTTTAACAGCCGTATTTGTAACATTCGCCAAAACCTCCATCGTATCACCCGTACCGGAAGGACTGGTAATAGCACGCGACGAAGTCTTCGGCATTTTAAATCCAAGCGCAGTGATAATCGGCACCACCAGCATAGTCGTCCTATTATTCGGCACACCACCAATACAATGCTTATCCATCACAATCTTATTCTTAAAATTCAGCCGGCTACCATTATTCACAATCGCCTTTGTCAAATCAGCAGTTTCATTATCAGTTAACCCATGCACATAACATCCTGAAACAAAATAAGTCAGCTCCACATCCGAAAGATCCTCATTCACAACATCCTTAATAATCATGTCAATCGATTTCGCATCCAACTTTTTACCATTCAATTTATCACGAATAAACTGCACAGACTCAGGTTTAGGAGCTATCTCAGCAGATATCACATCCCCCTTCTTCACATTCAACTTTTTATAAGTCTCACTATACAAACCAATATGATCACGCTTAAGTTCGTCTTCAGTAATCTCCAAAATCGCACAAATTTTATGTTTCTTATTCTTCAAAATCACACGATCCCCCACATACATATCCAGTTTATGCGCAGTATCCTCATGCAAAACAGCAATAAATTTATACCCCGTACGAATATCAATTTTCTTTGGCTTCAAACAAAGTTTCATATTTTTTATTTTTATTTTTTTTAACTCTCTTAAAGTATCAATTTGAGAGTTTTTTTTCAAGAGGATGAAGCCCTCAAATTCAAAATAAAAACATAAATTCCAAAATCGGCATTTATGTTTTTAAAAAAGTAGTCGAAACGGATTATTGTTGGAGCGGAGTTGTACTCCGCTTCATAACATTTTGGAGCAGAGTACAACTCTGCGCCAGCTATCTTTGTTAAAGCAGGGTTACAGCCCTGCTCCTTCACAACTACCCCATCATCCCCACAACAATCTCCACCTCATCCCGGCTCCCCACAAAAATCGGAACTCGCTGCTCCAATTTCTCCAAATCACGCTCAAGTAAACGACCATGTCCATCGCTGCTCATCCCGCCAGCCTGCTCCATCAAATAACTCATCGGACGACACTCAAAAAGCATTCTTAACTTTCCATTTGGCGTATCACCGTAACCCGGATAGGTAAAAATCCCCTTCCCTTTCAAAATAATCTGATTAATATCCGGCACCATCCCCCCTGAATACCGAAGCGTATAACCTTCTTTAACCCATCGATCAATAACCTTGGCATACTTTTCATCACTAGCCGCAGCCCTAAGATTCCCCGGGGAAAACATCTTCCCGGCACCAACCTTTAGATTTTCATGCTTGAGCCGCCACTCACCATCTAAAGGATTCAGCTCAAACTCATGAGCCCCCTTGCCCCAAGTAATAATCATAGTTGTGCGAGGACCATAAACCACAAAAAGCGCACAAATCATTTCAGTACCCTTGGAACCAATAAATGTCTTTGCCTTATAAATACTGACAATCGTCCCAACCGACAAATTCACATCCACCAAAGACGACCCATCCAAAGGATCGTAAGCAACCCCGTATTCACCCTCTCCCACATTCATCTCTTCAGGTAGTTCCTCAGAAGCGATCACCCCAACCTTGTCACATTTTTTTAGATATTTCTGCAAAACCTCATCAGACTGCACATCAAGCGCCAA
>JAHJTR010000017.1 GCA_018829865.1 Patescibacteria group bacterium
AAGTTTACTTTCCAATCCTTTATCCCCCCATCAGCCCGCCCACCACCAAACCCAGTCGCTAAAACACAAACAAGTTTGCTTTCCAATCTTTATCCAACCCGCAGCCCAACCTCCACCAAACCCCGCCGCTAAAACAAAAACAAGTTTACTTTCCAATCCTTTATCCCCCCATCAGCCAAGCCTCCACCAAGCCCAGTCGCTAAAACACAAACAAGCTTGCCTTCCAATCTTTATCCAACCCGCAGCCCCGCCTCCACCAAGCCCAGCCTCTAAAATGCCAAACAAGCTTGATTCCCAATACTTTAGCAACCCAAACAGCCTAATCTCCCACCAAGCCCAGCCGCTGAAACACAGACAGATTACATCCCCGAAGCATTAGCACCCCTGATTCCCTGCCCTCCCACAAGCTTGGTCGCCGAAAAACAGGCAATTTTGGTCTCCCAAACTTTACCCGCCCAAGCAGCCCAACCTCCCAAAACTCCCCAAAAATCCCCGGGGAAAAACCCACACACACATTTCAAGAGAAAAATATCCTAACCTCCGCTAGCTACCTGATTGCAAATCCCTAAAAGTAAGCTTACATTAAACCCACCTCCAAAAAAATAATCTAAACACAGTTACAAAACAATTCCACACCTTTTTTTTCACGTTGGAAAGATTGTGGTACAATAAAATATAAGCAATGTTTTAAACATAAAAAATGAACTGTATCAAATGCAATCAAGAATTTAGCTTAACAAAAGAAGAACCTGGAATTTATGAAAGGTTTAATTTTGAACCAAGCGGTCTCTGTTTCAGTTGCGACCAAAAACAACGTCTCTGTTTCAGAAACGAACGAAATCTCTATCAAAGAAAATGTGACGCCACAGGCACTCCCATCCTATCAATCTACTCAAAAGACAAACCCTTTAAAATATACAAAAACGATTACTGGTACAGCGACAACTGGGATCCAATGGAATACGGACGCGAATTTGATTTTGACCGCCCATTTTTTGAGCAATTCAACGAAATGCAAAAAGAAATACCGAGGCTGGCATTATCAAATATTCGCGGTGAAAACAGCGAGAATTGCAATATGACCTACGGGAACAAAAATTGTTATTTGGTATTTGGAGGAGATTTCAACGAAGACACAATTTACGGCACTCTCTGCATGCGCAATGAAAATGTTTTGGACGCTGATTACAGCAATCGCAATCAATTATGCTACATGATCAGTGACAGCATCGATTGTTATGAATGCCAATACACTTTTAACAGCAAAACCTGCTCAAATTGTTATTTCATTGGCGACTGCATCGGCTGCAAAGACTGCATTCTCTGCACAAATCTAATTAATCGCTCATACTGCATACTCAATAAACAATATACAAAAAAAGAATATGAAGAAAAAAAGCAGGAGTTAATAGACGGCACATTCACTACTCAACAAAAAAATTACAATAAATTCCTAGAACTCTACACAAAAAGAATCGTTAAATATGCACACGCTATTTCATGCCAAAATTGTTGCGGAGATTATTTAAAGAATTGCAAAAACTGCCACAACACATTCGACGCATCAGAAAGCGAAGATCTAATCAACGTAATTTTTTCAAACAAAGCCAAAAATTGTCTCAATTGCAGCATATTGAGCTATAACAGCGAATTATGTTACAACACCATCTCCACTATCGATGCCCATGGCGTTTTAACCTCATTCTTCACCGTTAATTCCACAAATATTACCTACAGCATGTTTAGCATCAACAGCAAATATCTATTCGGTTGTTTTGGACTCATGCACAAGAGCTACTGCATCCTCAACAAAAAATATAGCAAAACCGATTACGAAATTTTAAGAAAAAAAATCATCAACCACATGCAAAAAACAGGTGAATGGTCCAAATTCTTCCCCTCAAATATTTCCCCATTCGGCTACAACGAAACAAGCGCACACGATTATTTCCCATTAACAAAAGATCAGGCCCTAAGTGAAAAATTCAATTGGAAGGAGATAAAAAAACAAGACACAATAACCCAAACATATAATGTCCCCGAAAACATTAAAAATGTTGACGATTCAATAATTGACGAATTACTAAGCTGTAATTCTTGCAGCAAAAATTACAAAATCATCGATCGAGAATTAAATTTTTACAGAACACACAACATCCCAATACCTCACATTTGCCCCGACTGCCGCCACCACATGCGCAGCAAACTGCGCACACCTCGAAAAATATGGCACTCAAACTGTCAAAGATGCCATCGTTCAATTAGAACTCCTTACGAACCCGGCAGCCCCGAAACCGTATGCTGCGAACCTTGTTATTTGCAAGCAATACACAAGTAAAAAACTTACTGATCAATATTTCCCAAAAACATTATTCGATCAATCAACATTTCAAGATCATTTTTGTCATTAACTTCATCCCCCATAAGTGAAAGACCAACCCCCAAAAAACTGTGACCATTAATATACTTCTGCGCTTCCACGGCAAAACCTCTAACCTCACTCTGAATCTCTTGTTTTAGCTCATCCGGAAGACCGCCAATTACATTTTCCAATTTACTCGGTAGCTCAACAATCACTCCGGCTTTCGCTAGCTGCTTCTTTTTAAATGGCTTCAAATCCCCCTTCGAAAGAGCTACCTCTCCCTCATAATCAAAAGTACCAAATTTCTTCGCTGTGTTTTTTAAAATCTGAACAACTTCCCGCAGCACATTAATATCCTTATCTGAGTAAACTGAGTCATTTGAATCCATATACTTATTTTATTAATAATATTTACCTTTTAATCCGACATTCCGCACTATACAAACATTGGTAATGAGAAGCAAATCACCCAAAATCCGAAATTTCCAGAGCTCCTTACAAACCTGCAGCCCCGAAACCGTATGCTGCTAAGCCTGATTCCCCCAATATATACACAAGTAATAAAACAACCCACCTTGCCCTTGCAAAAAAATGAATTTACATTATAATTCAAACAATAAGTACCGAATACGACTGCTCGTAGTAGTCCGTTGAACAGTAATTTTTTGCTCCTTTCATTCACTGTTTCATCGTTGACTCCGAAAGTCGACAAAAAGGTACAAGAGCATCATTTTTCAATTACCTCCAATGATGCTCTTTTTCTATTTGCCAAATCAAATGGCTTAAAGTAAATTAATGACTGTATTTTCACCAAGGCCTTAAATCTCCTACCAAATAATATGAAATCTGAATTAACAACATTAAAAGCCAATACGCTGCAAGGAATCGCCGAAGCTAAAGATGATCATACATTGAAACAAATTGATATTAATATTTTAGGGAGGAAGGGGCAACTCACCGACATCTTACGCAAACTCAAAGATTTATCACCCGATGAAAAAAAGACCGTAGGTAAATTGGCAAACGAAGTCAAAACCGACATTCAAATAGCTTTAGAAAATAAGCAAAAACAATTTGCAAATAGTGAACTCGAAAAATCGCTGAACGAAGACTGGATTGATCTGACCGCTCCCGGCAAAACCACTCAAACCGCCGGCAGCATCCATCCACTTTCACAACTACAAAAACACGTTGAAGAAATTTTCAGCGAAATGGGATTTTCAATCATGGACGGACCCGAAGCCGAAAGCGAATACTACAATTTCGAAGGCCTAAATATCCCCAAGCACCATCCCGCCCGCGACATGCAAGACACATTCTTCCTCAAAGAAAAACACTCCACAGACGGCGGCCGCACGGTTCTGCGCACGCACACATCACCGGTACAAGTCAGAACCATGGAAAAATACGGCGCCCCACTTAGAGTAATCGTACCGGGCCGAGTTTTCCGCTACGAAGCCACCGACGCCAGCCACGATTCCACATTCAATCAAGTCGAAGGATTATTAGTAGATAAAGGAATTTCCCTTGCCCATTTAAAAGGCGTTCTGGCCCAATTTTTAAGCCGAGCATTCGGCCAAGAAGTCACCGTCAGATTCCGTCCGGGCTACTTCCCTTTCGTTGAACCGGGTTTGGAAGTGGATTTCTCATGTTTAATTTGTAAACAAGAAGGATGCCGCGTCTGCAAAAAAACCGGCTGGGTTGAATTTATGGGAGCAGGTCTCGTTCACCCAAATGTACTTAAAGCCGGCGGAATCGACAGCGAAGTATATCAAGGATGGGCATTCGGCTTCGGCCTTGATCGCCTACTAATGATGCGCCACAAAATAGACGACATCCGCCACATTCACGGCGGCGATTTAAGATTTGTGAGACAGTTTTAGGCATTTATTAAGCCGCACAACAAACAATTGTTTCCAAATCAATACTCTAACCACCGGGAGTAAATTTCTTAAACAACTTCTTCACCTTACCAAAATCAAAACTTCTTGCTTTATTTATTAACTTAGCACCCTCCCAAATTACTCTGGTTATCGGAAACTTTTTCACAAGAAAATCAAATACTTTACTCTGAGCCCTCTCAATTCCTTTGGCCAAATATAAATTCTTAATAGAGGATATTGCCTTTTTATCATATTTATCAAATTTAAAATCCGAAATCTTAATCCTTCTTTCTTTCAAATCCTTAATCATTTTAGCAACAGCCAATCCTTTAATTTTCAAAACAATTCTTGAAATCTCAAACAAACGTCCTCCACTTTTTACCTTTTTATTTATTTGTAATAATTGCCTTGCATTAAGAGTTTTCCCATCAATCAATTGCCCCTTTAACCTCTTCTCATAAGCCACTCTTTTTTTTGCTACTTCCCGCCTAACTTCGGGCAAATACATATCAAAATATTTTTTTAATTTTGCCACAAAAGACGCATTACTAAGCAAAATCTGCAAATACAATTCATGCGATTGCTCAAAAGAAATAACATTATTCCAAGTACCATCCCTACCCAAACGATCAGCCAGTTTTAAAGTAAAATACTTCCAATTATTACTTCCCTTTTTACATTTTTCTCTTAGCACAAATTTATCCAAAACAGCTTTATCCCTATTAATATATAATTTCAAAAACCAAGGCCCTTTCTTATATTTTCCACTCAAAATATATTCTCTTGCAGTCTCAACCGAGTAAGCTTTATTCGTCTCCAAAATCTCCTTAACAGCCTGCACGTATCTTTTTTCCAAATAACCTTCAAGCTTCTTAAACCCAAAGATACCGGTCAATAAATCATCAGAATTTTTCCTCATAATATCAGCCATTACATCAGCTCTTGCCAACCATTTAAGTGACAAATCCCGGAAAATCTCTCTCGCCTTTTTCTTTATCTCCGGATCCTTGGCTTCTTTTGCTAAATATTTAAGTAAATGAGTAGCAGGACCCATTTTACCTTTCTGCAAATACCTAATTGCCTGATAATAAGACCTCTTTTCTACATCCAAAGGCTTCTTAGAAAGGTTTAATTCTTTAACCCTTCTATTCAAATCATTATTATCTCTACCCAAATCCTTAGTTAAAGCAGTATCAATTTCAACCGGAGCATATTTAGGGTTATAGCTATCCAATCGCCTCTTCCATTTTTCTACATATTTTTTATCAAATATGCTATTTAATTTTATCTCCTCTATATATCTCGAATAAACATACCCCTCTTTCCCCTCATTTTTCCCCGTAAGCATTTTTATTTTTACCCAACCGCTATAAATGCCATTCCTTTTTTTCCCCTTAATAATCTGAAATTTATCGTTTATAGATATAGGAGGTTTAATAACCACCGACTTACGCATAGACGGATTAGAGCGAAAATTAACAGAAGTAACTTTTTTACGCCCAACCATTTTTCTTAATCTACCATAGACAATATCTGGAGCCTTCTCTTTCCCCGCTGCAACTTTTTCTTTTGCAGCTGGTTTTACCGGTGGTTTTGTCACTAAAGAAGAGGACAACTGTTTTTTACCAACAACCGCCACAAATTCATACCCCACAACCACCGCTCTATTCCCATTTTTATCATAGTACTCACCATTCGACGCTCTTTTATAGTCAACATATTTCGCGTTACTAAAACCGAATCTCCTAATATCAGCCGGTTTATAAATTCTCACACGATCAGCACCTTTATTATATTTAAGCATCGCCCCCAAAGTAAAAGCCGTATATCTCCCAACCCTAAAAACCTCCTTTCCAAGGCAACCATCATCATTAATTTTTTTTAAATATTTTTCAGCAATGCGCTTGGACTTAGCTACACTCACAGCACCGGCCGAATACTTTTTCGACAAACTCTCCTTATAACTATTCCTAGCTTTTTCCCTCATTTTCAAAATTTTCTTCTTTTGACTAGCAAACCTCCCTAAATTCTTCGTATACTTACTAATCTGCAACTCACTGGGATTACTCTCAATAAAGCTACATTTCCGTCTTAGTTCACTCATTTTGTATAGTATTTTTTAAAACAATAAAAACAATTAATCTCTATATTATACAATATTTCAGAGAAAAAACAACCAAGCGCATAGCACATTGAGATAAAAACCCCCCAAAACACCTCCTCAAAAAAGAACATTTGCATACTTGCCGTTCATATATTACAGTCTTTAAGCAATATATTCACTTATACATCATGCAAATATCATTATCCTGGCTCAAACAATTCGTAAATATTCCAACAGATTTAAATCCCGAAGAATTAGGCAACTTAATCACATTACACACCGCTGAAATAGAAAAAGTCGAAGATTTAAGCAAGCAATACACCAATATGGTGATCGCCAAAGTTGTTGAATTAAAAAAACACCCGGACGCCGATAAACTACAAATAGCCACAGTAGACGACGGAACCGAAAAACATCAAGTGGTTTGCGGAGGCGCTAATTTAATTAACAATATTCCTGTAATTCTCATCAAGCCGGGCGGTCTGTGTCGCTGGCATGGTGAAGGTGATTTAATCGAGGTCAAAAATGCAAAAATCCGCGGCATCGAAAGCAGCGGCATGATTTGCGCAGCTGAAGAAATCGGCCTAAAAGATGTTTTCCCCCATGGCCCTCAAGATATTGTAAATCTCAATGATTACGATACAAGTGAAATAAAAATCGGCCAGCCCCTCTCAGATTTCATGGGCACCGATATTGTGTTTGAGGTCGACAACAAGTCACTCACTCATCGCCCCGATCTTTGGGGCCATTATGGCCTTGCCCGTGAAATTGCCACGATTTTGAAGAAGAATTTAAAGCCCCTCAGCGAATTTATCAATGACGCAAAAATTACGGACAGCGACAAAAATCTCCCAATAAATATCGAAGATCCCGATCTCTGCCCTCGTTATTGCGGCGCAGTTATTAAAGGAGTTAAAATCGCCCCATCCCCCGATTGGCTCCGTCAAAAAGTCGAAGCCGTAGGTTATCGAGCAATCAACAATATTGTCGATATCACAAATTACGTAATGGCTGAGCTCGGCCAACCGATGCACGCTTTCGATCGCAATTTTATTAAAGGAGGAATAACCGTCAGACGAGCCAAAAAAGGCGAAACTATCACCACACTTGACGATCAAGAAAGAAAACTAACAACAGAAGACTTACTCATAGCAGACGACGAAAAAGCCGTCGCCCTAGCGGGAGTTATGGGAGGCCTAAACTCCGAAATCAGAGAAGAAACAACAGAAATCATTCTGGAATCCGCCAACTTTAATCCGATAACAGTCCGCAAAACCTCGGTTCATCTAGGTCTCCGAACCGAATCAGTACAGCGATTCGAAAAAAGCCTGGATCCAAATCTAGCCGAAACAGCTATTCGTAGAGCCATTAAATTAATTCTAGAAATCTGCCCTGACGCAAAACTTGAAACCAAAATCATCGACTGCAATCATTTCAAAAACCCTGAAATCGAAATCGAAATCCCCATTAAGCGAATAATAAGCAAAATCGGCAAAAAAATCGAAACCGAAGAAATGGTCGATATTTTAACAAGGCTGGAATTTGAAGTTGAAGAAAACAAAGACTCACTGAAAGTAAAAGTCCCTTCATTCCGAGCAACCAAAGACATCGATATCGAAGCCGACATCATAGAAGAAATCGCCCGAATGCACGGCTACGAAAACATCGAGCCGATCTTACCCCAGCTCGCGATCAAACTCCCACACGAAAACCCGGAACGAAAACGCAAACACGAAGCCCGCGCGATTTTAAGTTACGGCCTAGGAATGGACGAAATCTACAAATACTCCTTCAACGGATTAGAGGACATCACAAAATGCCTACTCGACCCAAAAAACCACGTCGAATTGGAAAACTACTTATCCGCAGAACAAACACATTTACGCAGTTCACTCGTACCAAACATAATGAACGCCATCACCGATAATTTAAAAAACTTCGACGAATTAAAAATCTACGAAATCGGTCACACCTACTTAAACCGCGAAAATGACCTGCCAATCGAAGAAAAATATATTTGTGGCGCTGTTGTCTTGCCGAAAAAAAGCAAAGAAGAACCTTTTTATTATGCCAAAGGAATCCTGGAAGAATTCATGAAAAAATTCCATACCGGAAAATTAATGCTAAACGCCCCAAGCGACAACCTACCTCCATACACACACCCTAAAAAAACCGCAATTATCAACGTAAACGGCACTAACCTGGGTCATTTATTCACCATCAACCCGATAGTCAGCAACAATTTCGAAATTCACAATCCAATCGCTTTCTTCGAAATCAATTTCACAAAATTAATCGCCATTAAACCTCAAGTCTATCAATATAAACCAATCCCCAAATTCCCCGCTTCCGACCTGGATATTTCGGTTATTGTAGAGGAAAAAACCCAAAACGCCGACATCAAAAAAACCATCAGAGGCGTGGACAAAAAAATTATTCAGGACATCAAATTATTTGATACATTCAGGGATGAAGAAAAACTCGGCCCCGGCAAAAAAGCCCTAGCCTACAAAGTAAAACTCCAAGCCCCAGACCGCACACTTGAAGACAAAGAAGTCGAAAAAACTCTCAAAGAAATCATCAGCGCATTACAAAAAACCGGCGGAGAAGTGAGAGGAGGTTAGATCTTATTTAGCCCCCATACATCGCGAACTGGTCACACATCCATCGCCACCTCGAAAAACTAATTGCCCCTCCCCCCAAGATTTCAAACGATCTCTCATTTCTTCCATTTCTTTCAGTGAAAAAGGAGGTGCTTTTTTTAAATCCTTCCAGTTACTCTCCTTGTTTCTAGCAGCCTGACATTCCCTAAAAGTATTTGGCACATCACCTGGGTGAGGGTAATAAACCATTGCCATCGTAAGCATTTCAATCATTTTTTCATCACCTTCCTGAAAAATAAAACGAATCATCTTAATCATTTGTTCTTTAGGCAACTTCAAAAAAGCTTTCCAATCACATGACCCACTTTCTCTATAATTATTTTTTTCTTTTACCATTTTTTTTAGTGAAGTTTAATAAGTCTTCAATATCTTCCCTATATTTATCAATTACACAAGCAACCATTTCTGGATGCTCCTCATCCAAAAGAACACATAATTCATCAATCTTAGTTGATTTCGCAAAAAGATACTTAGTCAATAAACCACATAAATATAATAAATCATCAATAACCCTTTCAAATTCTTCAGGACAAGCATTAAGAAAAAATTCAGCATAATCAATTTTTTGTTCCAATTCAAGTTTGTTCATTACAATCCCAAAAAACTGTGGGGTAAGCTTATCATTCTCAAAAAATCGAGACAGTAACTTAGGCAAAAATTTCCCGATTTGATCAGTAAATAGAGGATCAAAATACCCTTCACAAAACAGCTTCAAAACCTTTGTTATTTCTTCCTTTTTGCCTGAACTGCTCAATCGAGTAATAGCTGCTATACATCTCCCCCGATAATTCGCTTCAGCAACAACCTCACTAATTAAAGAAGTTTCTTTCATAGCCTGATCAGCACCATATGTCTCTCGTTCTTTTCTCCCCTTTGTCGCCATTGATTAATATTACTTATTCATAACAGGACAACAAGTTAGAGAATTAAACAATATATGTCAATGCCCTCAATTAAAAAAATCCCCGGGGAAAAAAGTCAAAAATATATTTAGAACAAGCACATGGTGAAAGTCGAATACCTCAATCACAATCGACAACTACCTCTTAACCCTTATAAACCCACTAACAGGCACAATCTCAACACCCTTCCTCTCAATCGGATCAAGCAACAAATTCATCCCCACACTATCACTCGCAATATGCGAAGCCACCACCACATTTAAGTGATACTTCTCAGCCTTTTTACGATTCTTCTCAGAAATATGCATATCAATCAAAGTACCAACCCCCGCCCGCGACAAGTGCTCATAAACAGTCTCCGGCCCTTCAGTCCCTCCGGTCATACCACTGATCGCAATTTTTCCAACCTTCGACTTCTTATTCCCAACAGCAATATAAGGCATATCACCAACTCGGCTCGCCCCCTGATATTCCGGCACCTCCAACAAAACCTTCAAAATATCCCCCAAAACCTTAGGCTTCTTTTTATCAATCAACTTTTTAATAAAATTCCAAACCATATTATCCGAAGCCGTATGAAAACACGCATAAGGCATATCCAAAAGCCGCGCCGCATCCACCGGCCGCTGATAATTCCCCGGGGAAAGCGAACGATTAATCAAACTAATATGTGGCTCCATCAATTTCTCCATAATATTCTCAGGCACACCATATTGCCCCATAATATCCTGATGCAAATCCATCACCGCCCCAAGCGCCTTAAGCGCATGCCCTTCAGGATGATGCGCCAACACCATATCAATTTTTTTAGTCCGAGTCTTATTCACCTCATTCGCAAGCAAAAGCTCCGGCGTCTCCATATCAACCCCCACCATCATACATTTCACCTTCAAATTCAGCGCCCCATGCAGCACCCGAGTATCCCCAAACGGATTCGTCAGCCTCTCCTTATCAAAATATTTCTTCTTCCCCTCATCCATTTTTTTATATTCCTCTGCCACCGCATCCAGCTGCTCCTTAATCTCACTCTTAGACCGCGGCCCATTTTTAATCCCAAGATCCACCACCAATTTATAAATGTCACCAATAGTCATCGCCATATTTTTTTTGTTAATAATTTTAATAAATATAGTTAACAAGGAGGAAGGTTGGCAAGTGTTTCGCTTTTACAAAACATAATATTCCACAAAACCACAATCCCCACGCACTTGCCCAAATCTCATTTTTTCTCTATCATCCCGTTAGTATTTCGCGATAAAATCAGCAAATTCTATTTTAACTGCATCGAAAAAATCCAAGCGAAACAAGAATATAGATCAAACAGTCAATAAACATAAACCCATGTCAAAACTATTCTCAAAACATACATTCAACCCCTTCAGATTCAAACCAAAAAAATCCAAGTGGCGCTTCTTGTATTGGATCATTTATTTAACTGTAGCCGCCGGCGTTATAGGCGCTTTCTTTTCAGCCGCATTGATTATCATCATCAACACCACATTACCTTCAATGGATGAGCTCAAAACGATCAATCTGGCCGAGGCTACTGAAATCCTCGATCGTAACGGCGAGATTCTCTATTCGATTCAAGGTGAAGAGAACCGCAAATATGTCCCATTAAGCGAAATTTCCCAGAATCTGGTCAATGCCACTATCGCAATTGAAGATGATGAATTTTACACTCACCCCGGTTTTGACATTCCAGGATTGATTAAAGCACTAGGTAATGAATTTTTAGGTATAGGAGGCAAGCGCGGAGGCTCAACCATCACACAGCAATTTGTAAAAAATTACTTTTTAACCTCCGAACACACATACACCAGAAAACTCAAAGAATTAATTCTGGCCGTAAAAATCGAAAACGCCCTCGAAAAAAACCAAATACTTGAACTCTACCTCAATAAAATACCATACGGTCAAAACTCATACGGCATTCAGCAAGCCTCTCAAACATATTTCAAAAAAGACGCAAAAGATTTAACCGTAGCGGAAAGCGCAGTACTGGGAGCCCTACCACAAGCTCCTTCATACTACTCACCATACGGAGCACATCGCCACACCACATTAGACAAAGAATTCACTATCGAAGAACTACAATCCCGCCCGATCAAACTAATGACCGACTTAAACGAAGACGAATTCACCCAAGGATTACTCGGAAAAACCTATACCCTAACGGACGGATCAGAAGTTTATTTACTGGGACGCGCCGACATCGTGCTCTACAGAATGAAAACATTAAGCAATATCACCGAAAAGGAATACCTCGCCGCCACCGAAGAAATCGAAAACGTAATCGACTTCACTCCTCACAGAGAAACCATAGTGGCACCGCATTTCGTATTTTATGTCAGAGAATATTTAGAGGAGAAGTACGGCAAAGACATAGTTGAGCAAGGCGGATTGAGAGTTTACACAACCATTGATAAGGATTTACAAGTAAAAGCCGAAGAAATCGTGGAAGCGCAAGCCGCAAAAAACATGGCAAATTACGAAGCCAGCAACGGAGCTCTTTTGGCCACAAACCCGCAAACAGGCCAAATTCTGGCCATGGTGGGATCAGCCAATTATTTTGATAACGAAATAAACGGACAAGTAAATATCACCAACCGCGCATTGCAGCCCGGTTCATCGTTTAAGCCATTAGTGTATGCCGCAGCCTTCTTAAGTCGCGCCACACCGGCCACCGTTGTTTATGATGTTGGCACCAAATTCGGCACCAGCGACCAAAAAGTCCAGAATTTCGACGGCAAGTTTTTGGGGCCGGTTTCATTAAGACAAGGTTTAGGATTATCTCGAAACATTCCGGCAATTAAAGCTCTTTATTTGGCAGGAGGAGAAAGCCCTATTGTTGAATTAGCAACAAAAATGGGAATCACAACTTTAAAAGATGATGGAAATTATGGCATCTCTCTAGCTCTCGGATCAGGCGAAACCAAAATGACCGAGATGGTACAAGCTTTTGGTGTCTTCGCAAATGGCGGTCAACTCCAAAAACTAACTCCAATACTAAAAATAGAAAACACCGACGGAGAAATTTTGGAACAATGGGAACTTAACGATGAAAAAGAAGAAGTCTTAGACCCGCAAGTCGCCTACTTAATAACGAATGTTTTATCTGATCCGGCAATACATGTAGGTAATCAATTAAGGGTTGCAGGACATCAAGTAGCGGCAAAAACAGGTACAGCCAACAAAAAAATAAAAAACGGCAACATCCTACCAAGCAACACCTGGACAATCGGCTACACACCAAACTTTGTAGTGGCCACATGGGCCGGCAACAGTGATGGTAAAGAAATGAAATGGGACGCTTCAGGTTATGCCTGCGCCGCTCCAATCTTCCATCAATTCCTAACCTACGCACTCAAGGACAAAAAAATGCAGCCTTTCACAATTCCATCAGGAATCAAACATATTACGGTAAGCAAAGCATCGGGATTTTTACCATCATCAGACACCCCGGGCGATCAAGTAAAAGCGGAAGTATTTGCCAGTTTCGCAATACCCGCCGAACAAGACGACAGATTCTACAGAGTTAATCTCGATAGTCTCAGCAAACGCATCGCCACCGAATTCACCCCAAAATATTTAGTAGAAACAAAAGTCTTCAGAGTACACCGCGCCGCCACAGACAACATGCAATGGCAACAAGGAATCAACGACTACGTAGCCCAAATGAGATTAAAAGAACCTGATAATCAAGAGTACGCCCCCTTCCCCACCGAAACCGATCACATTCACACAGCAAAAACACAGGGTCAAACCCCTTCATTAACCATCATTTCCCCCTCAAACTTCAGCAGCGTAAAAGCCGGCAACATAGCAATCGAAGTTAACGCAAGCGCCCCTCTCCAAGTCGAAAGCGTCAAATACTACATGAACGACGAACTCCAATACACAGCAAAAGAAGCCCCCTACACCGGCCGAATCCGCATCCACCCAAGCACCACCAGCGGAACATTAATAAAAGTAAAAGCCATCATCGAAGACCACTTTGGGTATAGGGATGAGAAGAATATTGAGTTTAAGATTGAGTAGGATTTAAAACTTCAGCACAAAAAACTAACAACCCGTCTCTTCATAAATCGCATGTGCGCCTATGCTCGCAAAGATGATCACTCCATCATCCATGCACTTAAAAATAATTCTGTTTTTTTTATCAATAGATATACTCCATAATCCTACCAATTTCTCTTTTAACTTGTGAAGCCTTAAAGATTTATGAAAAGGATTATTTCTAAACAAGACTTCGCACTTACAAGCTTTTTTTTGCACTATTTTAGATAACGCCAAAAACTGTTTTTCAAAACGACTATTATAATGAATAACAGTAATTTTCATATTTATTCATTCATTAAATCAGCCAAACTTCTCAATTCCTTAGTTTTACCATTTTTATAATCAAGCTCAGCCCGCTTAGCTCTTTTAACAAGTTCATCCTCACCTATAAGCTGTTTTTCCAATTCCACAGTATACATAATATAAGCACTTAATGTCATATTCGCCTTCTTTGCACGCCCCTCAATATCTTTCTTTTTATTGGGAGGCAAAGAAATACTTAATATTGATCGCATAAATTTAATCTTAAATTATTAAACTGTAATACAATTGTAATACGTTTTAATAAAGCAATCAATATTAACAAAACATAAAATCCCATTATTTATCAATATTCTTACCTCCCTCTTCCATATCTTCCTTAAAAACTGCCTCCAACTCTTTCACGCTTGGCAAACTTTTTTGAAGTTTTTCCGGAAGAAACTGCGTTAACTCATAATTTGAAACACCAATCGGTTTTCTATTATCCCTCAGAGAATATTCAGCCACAATCCGATTTTTTTGCTGACAAAGAATAATTCCAATACTCGATTGGTCATCAATATGCCGCATCAAATCATCCACAGCAGAAAGGTAGAAATTCATCTTGCCAGCATATTCAGGCTTAAATTTACCAGTTTTCAACTCAACAATTATATAACATCTTAATTTTACATGATAAAAAAGAAGATCAACATAAAAATCCTCGTCACCAACCTCCAAAAGCACCTGACTTCCATAAAAAGCAAACCCAACCCCAAGCTCCAACAAAAAATCACAAATATGTGCAGTCAAAGCTTTTTCGACATCTCGCTCCAAATATTCCTTTCCAAGAGAGAGAAAATCAAAATTATACGGATCTTTAAGAAGTTGCTGAGCCAAATCAGATTGAGGTTTGGGCAATGTTAATCGGAAATTTGTAGAAGCAGATCCCTGTCGTTCATATAAACCGGATTTTATTTGAAGAGTAAGCACATTACGACTCCACCCATTCTCGATAGTTTGACGAATATACCATATACGCTGCGCTAAATCCTTTATTTGTTGCAAAATACGAATATTATGCCACCATGGAATTTGTGAAGCAAGCTGCTTCACTATTTGTTCATCTAAATAAGCTTCAGCAAAAGACCTCATAAACTTTAAATTTCTAGGAGAAAACCCCTTCATATCAGGGAAAGCCCTGGATAAATCATTAGAAAGATTATCAATTACCTTCGCACCCCAACCCAATTCTTCCTGTTTCACAAGAATGTCTCGACCTATACTCCAATAAAGAAAAACAAGCTCACAATTAACAGACAAAACAGCTTTTACCTGCGCTATTCGAACTCTTTTCTTTAATCCTTCTAAAAAAACACTGTAATCATTATTTTTCTTTAACATTATTTTACCAATTAAACGCTATTCAATTGGAAATAATCATAACACCCCCTCATTAAATCAATATTAACAAAACATAAAATCCCAAATCAAAACTCTCAACACAAGATTTCAGCATTTACTTAATAGGATTTTTTAGTTCCATACAAACCGCATGATGAAAACAACTTACGATGTTACTGAATATGGAAACAGTATAGTAAGACCTACTATTCAGAGCAGGTGTAATCGTAGTTGTTAGCGAAGCACCCTCCAACGCTTTAGCCATATCAGTACCAGTAGGATTAATTTGATCATAAAGCCGAGTCTGACATAACACAAATCTCATCCAATTAAACTGCTTACTGGCAACCAAACCGGAACCCAAACCCCAAAGATCAATCGCATGCGAATTTTGGTTGCAATTAGACCCTACAGCAACCCAAAAACAAACATAAGCAGTCCCAATCGGCAGAGTTTTCTGTATTATAATAGGCTCTTGTACATCACACTCAATAGCACCAATCAACTTTTTAGCACCATCAAAAGGATAATAACAAATCTTTTTGACACCCGGAGGATAGCAACTCTGCCAAGGCACACTGGCCTGAAAATGACAACTCCCCTCATCCATTTTCCCATCACAATCATCATCCTTATCATTACAAATCTCCGCAACCGGTTGCGGTGTTCCCAAACATTGCCATGTAGCACTTCGACAATCCCACTTCCCCGGCTTGGCACATTCACCTTTAGCACCAACTACCGTACACACCGTACCGGTTTTAGGAAGCAAACTATCAATTTGTCCATCACAACTATTATCTTTGCCATCGCATTTGGTTTCTTTATCTTCATACGCAGCATTATGTCTCAAATAATCGGCAGTTGAGCAATTCAGCCATCCACTTGATCCACCGCAAGTTTTTTTTGCACCGGCGCAAATCCCCGACTGCTTAGCACAATT
Organism: Patescibacteria group bacterium; assembly: GCA_018829865.1. Classification (GTDB taxonomy): domain Bacteria; phylum Patescibacteriota; class Gracilibacteria; order UBA1369; family JAHJTR01; genus JAHJTR01. The sequence continues at coordinate 16,564 of JAHJTR010000017.1, forward strand.
CGGCCCCACCAATCCATCATCAACTTGCCCATTACAATCATCATCTTTTCCATTACAAGTTTCAGTAGTAGGAGAGATCTCACCGGAGCAAGATACCCAAACCCCATTCCTGCAACTGCGGCTACCCGATTTACAAGGACCAACATTTTCAGTATTTGCCGGCACCCCTGTATAAGGACACTTCTGAACCACAAGATCATCAACCTTTCCATTACAGTCATTATCTTTCCCATCACAAATTTCAGCCTCCGGATAAACCTCACCCAAACATCCCGTCCAACGACCAAAAAGACACCTTTTTTGTCCCGCCTTGCAGGTACCAATACTAACCGTTCCCGCAGGCCCATTATAACAACTAACAGCTGCCAATCCTTCATCAACCAACCCATCGCAATCATCATCACGACGATTACATATTTCAGCAACAGGAACGCATTTTTCAGCCTGAGGCTCGGGATTAGGTTCTGGATTAGGTTCAGGTCTTGGCTCGGCCTGTGGTTCAGGTCTTGGCTCGGCCTGTGGTTCAGGTCTAGGCTCAGCCTGTGGTTCAGGCCTAGGCTCAGCCTGTGGTTCAGGCCTAGGTTCAGCCTGTGGTTCAGGCCTAGGTTCAGCCTGTGGTTCAGGCCTAGGCTCAGCCTGTGGTTCAGGCCTAGGCTCAGCCTGTGGTTCAGGTCTTGGCTCAGCCCGGAATTCAGGTCTAGGTTCAAATCTCAGCTCAAATCTCAACTCCGCTCTCACCTCAAACTCCGGTCGCCTGACTTCAACAACCAACTCACGCACCCGCTCCGGCATAATAACAATCTCAGGCAAAGAAATATTTTCATCATCAGCCTCTTCTCCTCCTTCATCATACTCAATACCACCATCACTCTCAACAATCCGCTCATTCAAAATATCCGCACCAATCTCATTTTTCCGCTCTTGAACCGGCCGACTGCAAACTCCCTCCACACAACTCTCACCATAACCACACAAATCGCCTTCATCAACATTGCCATCACAATCATTATCCTTACCATCACAAATTTCACGCGTCGCACTAACTTCCCCTTTACATTTACCCCATCGAGCAATTCCCGAAGCAACAATACAATCCTGCACACCTTTCCGGCACTCACCAATATCACTACCACAATATTGAACCTCATTTACCCAACAATCGCACACTTCATCCACCTTATCATCACAATTATTATCCTTTCCATCACAAATTTCCGCAGAAGGCAAAACCTCGCCCTCACAATCCCCCCAATTCCCATTTTCACAGATCTGCGTCCCCTCCCTACAAACCCCCACATTTATTTCCGCTCTGGTTCCTGAAAAACAATAACGAGTTTTCCCATCTTCACATTCAGGATCTTTTTCCCTACCCCCATCCGAAATAGGCGCATCATCACCGGATCGATCACCATACTGAGGCACAACACCGCAACCACCAAGCGCACCAACAAGCATCATCCCCCCCACCAAAGCATGAACTTTACGCCTACATTTATTCGCCATTCGCGTAAGCAATCCAACATTAGCAAGAGACCCTCTCTCATTTTTTCCAGCCTTATTCACAAAATCCAGCCTCTCAAGACTACCGCCCCCCTCATCATTCATTTCAGATATTCTCCCTTTTTTCTTCACCATAGCAACCAATTTAGTTAGTAGCCCCATTAAACAACACGAATACCCCAATTGTAAACTAATTTCAACGACATTTGCTATTATCAATAGCCAATTTACCACAAACGCATCAACAAAATCACGATTTTTATTAATCTGACGTCACGCAACGTCAACACTTTAACAAAAGGGACTATTGCCTTTTTCATAAGCACAATTGTAGAATCGCTATATTAGAAACACATCAAAATTTAACTTCAAATAATATGAGACCAACCAAACAATTTCATCAATCCCAAAGGTATCTCGGCCTCCTAAGCCTCACCATTTTAGCTCTTTCCCAAATCATTTTACCCCAAATAGCGCAAGCCCAGATCTTTTTCGACGAATCATTATATTTTGATAATATTTATCAGGGAGGAGAATCAAGCTACTCATTCGAAGAATTCAACCCTTACCTGCAAGAAGACCCACGCCCAAATGAAGATTTTGAGCCCTACGAACCCTATCCCTCCGACGGATTCGAACCACAAGAACCATTCGAGCCACAAGAACCGTTCAATCCTTATGATCCAAACGAACCCGAAAACCCTTTCCCAAACGAAGAAACATTTGAGCCATATCAACCAAATGAAGAAATCAACCCCGAATTTGATGAATCA
>JAHJTR010000137.1 GCA_018829865.1 Patescibacteria group bacterium
GATTTTGAGTTTTGTCTCATCTTTGAGCTCTTCATCCTCCAAAAAATTTAATGCCACCATCGCGTATGACTTGGCGTATTCGCTTTGTGCGGGGAGGGTGCGGGCTGCCTCCTCTAAAATACTTAAAGAATTGAGAGGATTATTGTCCGGTTGACTTAACAAAATCGAGGCTTCTTTGTGTAAGAGATCGGCTTTAATTGGGGGGATGTAGACTTGAGTGATAATTAAAAAACTAAGCACTATTATGGCAATTATACTTATCGGGCCGGTGAGCCTGTTAAACTCCCACTCAAATTTAAGACGATCGTCAATCATGTTCATTGCTGAAAAGGCGATCAATGAGCCGATTAATGTTGATAGAAGCATATAATGAGTTGTGAGTGAAAAACTCAACAATGTGGAGAAAAAATAGGCGACAAGGCTGCTTAAAAGGCCGAGAATGATAATTGAGTTGTTGTAATTTTTGTGATGTTTGATGAAATTGTAGGAGAGGAGCGCGAGGCTGCCCAGGATGACCAGATAAATAAATAATGCAGGGAGTCCGAAAAATATGGCGAAATCCAGGAGTTCGCTGTGGGTGCGGTCGGCGCTGGCGTTCATGTCCTCTAATTTGTTGAGTTCGGGGTCTTTGTATCTGGGGTAAATGAACTTGAGAGTGTCGGCTCCGTGGCCTAAAAGGGGGTTGTCAATAATTAGTGGAAGGCTTGTTGTCCACAAAATGCCTCTGACTTTTAGGGATCTTAAGTTTGATTCGTTGTAGACTAGTCGGCTTATGACCGGGATATTTTTGATGGGAGTGAAATTGCGGAAGATGTTTATTCCTCCTACCAAAATAATAAAAATCATGAAGAGGCTGATGGCGATGCGGAAATAAATCCGGCGCTGTTTGACTTTGCCGGCGAAATAGATGAAGACGAGAATTGCGATGATTAAGGCGAAAGCAGAGGTGCGGCCTTGGGTTAAAATTAGGGCGGCGAATTGGATTAAAAAAGCTACCGATACTAGGCTGCGGCTGCGATAGGCTACTAAATATGTGAGTGTTAAGGGGATTGTTACTACTAAATACTGGGCTAACATGTTGGGGTGACTGAGCGTGCCGAAAACGCGGCCCAGTAATTCGCTGTTGTCCCAATTGATAGTGTCGACGCTGAATTTTTGGGCTATTGCGTAGAGGCTGCTTAAAACTGCTGAGATAATAATGACTCTTAATAATTTTTTAATGTTGCCTTCGTGTTGCTGGATGAAAGTGAAAATCAAGGCTCCGAAAAGGAAATAATGGGAGATAACTATGAAGCCTTGCATGCGAAAATAGCTACCCCATAACGAAACTGAGGGGATACCTGAGGTTATGCTGCTTAATAAAATTAGGATAAACAGGGCTGCTATGAGGAAAATTAATCTTTTGTGGGCTTTTTTGAGGCGCACGAAATGGATTGTTTGGTTGAAAATTATACTGAGAATGAGGAAACAAGCGGCGGCTAATGTGCCCAATTGGAAAATGAGGTTTTTGGGGATGATAAAAACTCTGGGGAAAATCGGGGAGAAAATTAGGGGGACGGCAAAAAGTGTTAGTAAAAGCGTGAATTCGAAGGCTTTTCGGAGAAATTTACCTGCTCCCATTATTTGTTTTTATTTTGTTTACTTGTGGCTGAAAACTCTTGCTTAGTATATAATGCTGCTACCTTTTTAGCTACCTAAAATTATGTCTAAACTTGTTATTAAAGGAGGCCCCGGGCTCAATGGAGAAGTGAGAATCAGTGGCTCAAAAAATGCGGCTTTGCCAATAATGGCGGCTACTTTGTTAATTAAAGGAGAGACCGTGCTTAGGAACGTTCCTGACATTGCGGATATTCATGCGATGATGGAGCTGCTTGAGAAAATTGGTGCTAAAACCGATTTCAAAAACAATACTTTGAGGGTTGATGCTACGCGGCTTAAAAATGCGTCGCTTTTGGATGATAATGTGAAGCAAATGAGAGCTTCGATTCTGTTGCTTGGCCCGATGGTGGCGAGACTTGGTGAAGTGAAATTGGCTTTCCCCGGGGGATGTGTGCTTGGCAAGAGGCCTGTGGACGTGCATATTTTTGCGCTTGAGAGATTGAAGGCTAAGATTACGGAAGGGGATGCTACTATTGCGGCGAAAGCTGATCGACTTGAGGGGAATTTTATTGTGCTGCCCGAGACCAGTGTGACTGCGACTGAAAATGCGATAATGGCTGCCGTGCTTGCTAAAGGCGAGACGCAAATAAGGCTGGCTGCGAGTGAGCCGCATGTGCAGGATTTATGCCGGTTTTTGAATAAGGCCGGGGCGAAAATTAGGGGAATTGGCACTCATAATCTGACGATTGATGGCGTGAAATCTCTGAAACCTGTGACTTATAGCATTACTTCCGATTATATTGAAACGGGGACTTTGGCGATTGCCGCTGTGCTTACCAAAGGTAATGTAACTTTGACTCATTGTGATCCGGATGATTTGGATGTTTTTTGGAGTAGGCTGAGGGAAGTTGGAGGGAATTTCACTATTGAAAAGGATAAAGTCATTATTAAGCCATATAAGGGGAAGCTTAAGGCCATTAGACAATTAAGGACTGCTGTGTACCCCGGGTTTCCAACTGATTTGCAGGCTCCTTTTGCTATACTTTTGACTCAAGCGAATGGTGAATCTCAGATTTTTGAGACTCTTTTTGATGGGAGACTTAGTTATCTATTTGAACTTGAGAAGATGGGGCTGAAGGTTGATATTTTGAATCCTCACTTGGCAAGAATAATGGGGCCGGCGCATTTGAAAGGATGTGAGATTGCCAGTTGTGATATTAGGGCAGGGGCTTCGATGGTGCTTGCGGCTCTTGTGGCTGATGGTGTGACCGAGATTAGTAATATTAAATATATCGATAGAGGGTATGAGAGGCTTGAGGAGAAATTAAAGAGTCTTGGGGCGGATGTTGTGAGGGAGTAGGGGGGAGGAGCAGAGTGCAACTCTGCTCCAGCTTCGGTGGGGGAAGGAGCAGGGCTGTAGCACTGCTCCAACGAATGTCGTTGGAGCGGAGTTGTACTCCGCTTCTTAACGTTTTGGAGCAGAGTGCAACTCTGCTCCAACTTTTGCAGAGTGCAACTCTGCTCCAGCTTCGGTCAACTTCAATGTATAGACAAATCGATTGTGCCTGAAATGTCATTTCGTAGAATTTGAGATTTTAGGGATTCAAACGCTTTGAGGGCTTCTTTGTGGGGGTGGTCGAATTTGTTGCCGGCTCCGCTTTGGATTATTACTTTTTGTGGGTTTACTGATCTGAGAAATGGGTAGTATATCCCTGTTTTGCTGCCGTGATGGGCGGCTTTGTAAATGTTTGATTGGACTGTTTGACCGGCGATTAGGATTTCTTTTTCTTCCTCGATTTCGGAGTCGCCGGTTAATAAAATCGATTGGTTATTATATTTTATTCTGATGGCAATTGAACCGTTGTTGCTGTTGCTTAATTCTTGGAGACTTAGGTTTTCTTGAGGGAAGATAATGTCTAATATTATGGATCCCACTTTGATGTCGCTACTGCTTTTGGCTATGATGATTGGTATTTTTTTTTGCCGGAGTAGTTTGAGGAAATATTCGTAGGATGAGTCTTTTGTGAATGCTCCGGTTATTAATACCGATTTAACTTCGTAGTTTTCCAGAACTTTAATAGCTCCAATCAGGTGATCTGCGTGCGGGTGAGTTAATACTATTAAATCTATTTGCCTGCCGGAATAGGGGAGTATTTTGCCTAATTGGCTGAGGGCTGAATCGTCGGGACCTCCATCAATTAAAATGTTGTGGCCATAAATCGGGGTTCGAAGCAGTATTGCATCTCCTTGGCCAACGCTTAAAAAATGTATGTCTAATTTTGCATCTGCTGCGAAAGATAATGAGATTAGTAATAAAACAGTTAAAGCTATGATTCCGATTGAGGCAATTTTTTTCATTAATATGCATAAAAAATTTACCCTCATTGTAAAGGAGAGAAATTAATAAATTGTTAAGAAAAGATAAAAACCGTATTATTCATTTTCGTTTTCTTGATCGTTACTTTCAATCTGTTTCTTTAATTCTACCATTTTCATCTCTCTTCCAATCATAAGCTTGTTAACTTTTTCCAGTTCAGCCATTTTGGACTGGAGCTCTTTAGTCCTCTCTTCAACTTTTTTGTCCAATTCATTTTTAAGCTTTTCTAATCTTTCGGCCATTTGGTTAAAAGCGACCGACAACTGACCTATCTCTCCTTTATTGTTAACGATTATTCTATGCGTTAAATCTCCTCTACCAATAATATCGGCCCCTTTAATCATGATTAA
>JAHJTR010000138.1 GCA_018829865.1 Patescibacteria group bacterium
AACGGGTTTACTTGGGTGCACGGTTTCGGGGGTGTCTATTCCAATCAGGCGCAGGCTCTCATCCTTGCCATTGATGTCTACTACAACGGTGTCGCCGTCTACTACTCTGACTACTTCGTATAATTGACTGTTTAAGACACTCGTTTGCAGATCTTCAGCTTCCGGTACGCAGCCTGTTAGAGAGAGAATTGTGAGAAGTGCTATAATGGTGGATATTTTTTTCATTTTGTTTTGATTATTTTTTTGAGATTATTGTAGATTTGGGAAAAATGCAAATCTACTGAATTAAATTTTTCTTCCTCCTAATATTTGCCTAAAAAAAACTCTTACAGTATATTTAGACAAATAAAAAATAAATATCGAAGAAATGCATAGAATACTGATTCGACAGCTTAAGAAATATATTGAAGATCCGAATAGCATTTCAGGTGAATGGCAAGAATTTATTAAGGCTGTTGATGGTGCGTATAGAAATGCTGATGATGACAGGATATTAGCTGAAAGGTCACTTGAAATCAGCTCAAAGGAAATGTCGGTTATTAATGAAAAGTTGAAAAAAGAGGTTATTGAGTCGGAAGCAAAGGCTGAAAAACTTAGAGAAATGAATAGCTTTTTGGTTAATCGCGAGCTGAAGATGATTGAGCTTAAGGAGCGGATTAAAGAGCTTGAGTGTGTTATTAGCGATTTAAATAATAAATAATAATTTAACTTCTCTACTATGAAAACTGAACAACGCATGTGGGAAAAAGAAAACGATTGGAAAATGATATCTGAAAAGATGAATGAAAAACCTCAATTAGTATTGGTTTTTAGCAGTCGACAAATTCTGGAAAAACCTGAGACTTTTGAGGAAGTAAAATCTTTTTACCCGGAATCACATATTCTGATGTGTTCTACCGCCGGTGAAATCATGGGAACGCAGGTTAATGATAACTCTATTTCTATTACTGCAATTTACTTTGAGAAAACAGAGGTCGCTTTTTCTGAGGTTAATATTGATGAAATTGGAGGTAGCGTTGATGCGGGCAAAAAAATCGGTGAAGATTTGACTAAAGATAATTTAGCACATGTACTTGTATTTTCTGATGGGACAAAAGCTAATGGCACGGAGTTGGTGGCCGGACTGACCGAGAAACTTCCTAAAAATGTTACTGTGACGGGCGGACTAGTAGGCGATGCTGCTGATTTTAAAAAGACCGTTGTAGGTCTGGATAAAATACCTGAGCAGGGTAAAATTGTTGGGATTGGCCTTTATGGCAAGGACTTGAAAATTGGCTATGGCTCACTGGGTGGATGGGATAATTTTGGGCCTGATAGAATTATTACGAAGTCAAAAAATAACGTTTTATTTGAGCTGGATAATAAGCCTGCATTGGATCTTTACAAGGAATATCTTGGCGATAAAGCAAAAGAGCTGCCGGGGTCAGGGCTGCTGTTCCCTCTTAGTTTGAAGATGGGAAATATTGAAGTAGTGAGAACTCTTCTTGCTGTAAATGAAGAAGATAAATCTATAACCTTTGCCGGTGATATGCCTGAGGGTGTTTCTGCAAGATTGATGAAAGCCAATTTTGAAAGGCTTATTGATGGGGCTGCCGGGGCGGCAAATACGGCTTATACCGAAATAGGTGGTGATGAAAAAAATAAGGCGCAGTTGGCATTACTTATCAGTTGTGTGGGTAGAAAGCTTGTACTTAAGGATAGGATTGAAGAAGAAACTGAGGCTGTTAGTTTGGCGATTGGGAGTAATACTCCGATGACCGGGTTTTATTCTTATGGCGAGATTTGTCCTACGTCGGCGGCTGAAAACCAATGTCAATTGCATAATCAAACTATGACAATTACTACTTTTTTGGAGGTTTAGTAGTTGGATAATGGTTGCTTAGTGTTTGTATTGGCTTTAAACATCTTATACACTGGATATGTTTTACATATGTGAATCTTATAATTAATTCTATGGTTAATAATTTAGTTGATTTAGCGGAAGAGTACTGCAAGCATTTTCATAAGTCTCAAAAAAGAAAAGGAGGGAATCAGGAACCTTATATTTCGCACCCATTTGCGGTAAGGGATATTATGGTTAAATATGGTTGTGGGAATCCTGAGAACCAAGCTATTGCTTTATTGCATGACACAATTGAAGATACAGTTCTTGGTGAACATAAGAGCGAAATTGAAAAGAGATTTGGGATGGCTGTCTATCATGGTGTGTATGTGCTATCAAGAAATACCCCGGGGAAACATGCTCAAAAATTAGATCCATTATTTAGGATGTATGGAGTGGAATATATAGATGAACACGGACTTCTAACTCCCAAGGCTTATAAACTAAGGCTTCTTTTCTCTAAGGAATCGATAAAAAGAATAAAAATTGCAGATATGATCCATAATACAACTGCATTGCCTGACTTGAGTGATGATGGAATTAGGCGGAAGATCAAAGACGCTGAAACATTTTATATTCCTATTGGTAAAGCAATTGCTCCGGTTATGGTAAAAGAATTGGAGCAAAATATTGAGAATTACAAAAACTCCAAACATTATGAAAGGCTGATCGGGTGATTTTGGGGATATGTAGAACTGCTTGAACTTTTTAGGGTTATTTTGTGACGTTTGTTTGTAAGATGGAGAACTTGGGTATTTTATATGGTTTGCGTGTAAAGCGCCAAGTAAATAAAGCTTTTAATATTTTTCAATTCTCTCAATGATTACACTTGCCTTAGAAAAAACATCATTTATATCCTTTTTTGAATATTTAGGGCGCACTGAAAAACGCGTATCGCGGCGTTGGCTTCACCATTTTGCACCTCAACGTACCGGTGTACGTCTCGGCACAAAATGGCTTGCCGCCTTGCGATACACGTTTTTCAGTACACCCTGCTTAGTTTGTATTTTTGGTTAAATATGTTTTAATACTGGTGATTTTTGTGTTTTTCAGTGCGCCCTATTTATCATCAACTTCCTTAAGCCCGTAAGGATGTATACTATTTCTTGCTTTTCTTATTTCTTCAGATTTATCAAATAAATCTCTCGTAAATAATCCACTTCTTTTGGCTGCCCTGTTTAAATCTATTAAATTAGTATCATCGGAAAGTTTTTTTGATTTCAATACTTTTTTTATCCCGCATATTTTTTCTTTTCCTGATATATCATATAGTATTTTGCAATCTGAATATTTTTCTTCCTCCCCCATAACATCTTCCGCCTTTATCCTTTCTGATTTGATTAGTTCATCCAGTTTATAATGGATTAATCTTTCTATAATGGATGCTGTATAAATTATTATTGTTTTAAATGTGGAGTAAATGACTGATCCCGGTAATTGATATATTTCCTCAAGAGAAACGAGAAAAACAATATACTGCATTTTTTATCGCAATATTTTCTTTAAGTATTTCATTATCAATAAACGAAAACTTAGTATTTTTAAGGTGCTCTACTTTTACAACTTTGATAGAACTGTGAAATTTCGTTTTAGCCATTTCCAAGAAGTTTGCTTAGTGAAGGATAACCGATTTCTTTAAGGTAGTTCCCAAGTTTTTTATCATTACGCACACCAAAATCTTTACCATACATTTTTTCTATGGTTCCCATTTGAGTATCAGCTCTTTTATGTCTAAATTGTCCTGTTTTGGTGCGACTCATTTTGTATTTGATTATATTCTATATTGAGTATATATGATTTTTTGATTGTTTTAAATAAATTCAATAAAAATTTTATCTATTGCGAGTAATAATCATTTCCTAGCTAGCTTTAATAATCTATTCTAATAATCTTATCTTTATGTTGGTAGCATGGCTGGATTTGAACCAGCGGTCCGCCGCGGCGGATTATGTTTGTTTGCTCTTTTTAAAGTCTTTTTAGTATTAGTTATAGCTTTTTGCCCTTCTTCGCCAAGGCTTCGAAGGGCATTTTACGCGTTGCGTAAAATGGTGGGCTGTTTCGGTTGAGTTTTGAACTGTTTGAGCTAATCTATAATAGAATTGGTGGTCTGTTTAAAAAGTCATTTCAAATGTATTGATGTTGTGTTTATAAAGCAAGTTAAAGGCAACAAAACGTTCGAACTTCCTACCCTATTCCCTGCCAGTAAAGCCAGAACTGAAATATAGGATAAATTAAGCTATTCATTCGCTTCCTATTTGAGTATTACTATTAATTTTGATAGCATCAGTACAACTTTATAATAAAAAAAACATGAAAAAAGCTATAAAATTATTGATCTTAATTATTTTCGCGAGCAGTCTTATATTATTTCCAGCTTCAGTATTTGCTACTGGGCCGGGAGCAGGAATTGCAGGCGCATTTGAGATGATTTTTTATATGATTGTAAGAACAGCGCTGATTATTATGTTCATTTCTACTCTCATAATTTATTGCATAATTTATCTATTAGACAGAAAGGCAGGTTGGCAATGGAAAAGATTCTTTTTCATTCTCTTTATCTCATTAATATTTGCTGTCACAAGTGGAATACTAGTATCAGCTCTTAAGGATATATTAGGCTCTCTAACAATTGGTGCTATTGTATTTTTTATCTTTGGAGTTATTACCGGTACAATTATTGGCTATTTTCTTTACCAAATATTTTTTAAAGTCATAGCAAATAAAAAAAGTACTAAAACATTAATATCAATCTGGATTATTACTCTCATTATTACTTTTCTGAGAATTTTTATTTTTAACGCAGTCACATATGACCATCCAAAATTCTCGTTTTCTTACCCTGAATATCTTTCTATTTCTACAAGATTCGAAGAGGCAAAACACGATATGCCTTTAATAGGTGATGAAGATAATGCCAATGAATATCCTATTAAAGTAGAAAATATAAGTATGTCCAAATCTGAACCAACAGTTATTCTTATCAAAGATAATGATCACAATTTATACACAGTATATATTTATAATATAAGATCTGGTAATGAACTTTCTATTATTCTATCTAGCTTAGAATTCAAAGAAAAACGTGAAGTTAAACCACTCCCCACTCCCATCCCAACTCCAATTCCTAAAACAACAGCTCAACTTATAAGTGAAATTGATAACTGGACAACATTTGCTGAATATAATGGAATAGCTAGTGCAAAATTCAAATATCCAAAAGAGGTAAAATTTGAATCTGAAGATTCGCAGAATGCAACCATAGACTTAGAATGGTGCGGTGTTTCATATAGTTTAATTAACAGCTATTCATCAGATGAAGGAATTGATTATCCTGTTAATCAAGTACTAGGAGTATCCAATAAATGGAATGAAAAAATTGGTAATAATACTTTTTGGGTGGCTAATGGCATTAATCCTTCATTTATAGGTTGTCAGTATCTAATTAAGGAACCAAATCACTCTTTCTATCATAAATTTACTACTTGGGGCGTCAGTTGTGACGGGGAAAAAGGAGATATCGAAAAGTATAAGCTAATTAAAAAAATAATTACAACATTGGAGTTTAGATAAGACTTATCCCAGTTCGAACTTCCTCCACTATGCCCTGACAAGTTGATGTTGTGTTTATAATCAAGTCTTTTGGGAAATAGCCTACCTGACTCGCCTTAGTATATTAGGCAGGAGGTAGTAGATGAGTTTAGAATTTAATTTAGGTGAAATTTCTAATTTTTCTTTTTCGTGTTTTATTTTGTCCCCCTAAAATTGTCGCAATAACAAAAAAATGCTATAATAATACAATCTTTTAATAATTAATATGAAAAAGAAAGAAGGACAGTTAGATAAAGAGGGGAATTTGCCTGAAAAAAATGAGACGACAGAAGAAAGGATTAAAAAGAAGGAATTAGTGCGCAGACATAGCGACTTTTATGTAAATTTTATTAATTATTTATTAAAAGTTACGAATGGAACTGACAAAAGAGATCATCATGAGGCCTTTGAGGAATTGATTATAGATTTACCTAAAAAACATCAAGATTCTTATAGAATTGGTTTTGAGAAGCTTTTAATAAAATTGAAGCTTAATCATACACTATTCCAAAGTAAAAAAGGGCAAGAGGCTTTTACAATAATGACAGCTTTACTGAAAGAAAGTGAGGACGCTAATGAAATCTTAGAAAAAATGGAGGGCAATGTGCGTTTTATTGAACCTACAATTGGTGTATTTATTTTGGAGGCAGAAAAGAATTTTTTTAGTTTACTTCAAACTAAAGATATAATTCCAAATGCAGGGCAGGGAATTTTTTTTGGTAGTTCTGAGGCTGATGCACCAGCTTTTTTAATGCTGCAGCGATTATCTTTAGCGAAATCGTTAAAAGATGATTCTGAAAAAATGTTAAATAATTCATTTCTTAGGCATGAAACTCATCATTTGATTTGGAAAATGTTAAAAGACGGTGATTACGTTGAGCCAACCACTGAAACAAATGAAGAGAAGGCAAAGGCTTTTGATAACTATCGTGATGAAGTAGTTGCTTATTTCTTACAAAACAGATCTCTATCTGAGGCTGATCCTGAAAATTTAATATATTCTGAAGGTGAAGATTTGATAACTGAAGCTGATAGAACCACTGATTTTATTATTTTGTGTTTACAATTTGGAGAATTAAATGGGCTTGAGAAGAAGGATTTTATATATCCTACAATGCGCTCAAATAGTTTTGAAAATTTAAGAAAGAGATATTTGGAGCTTGTATTCCCGATTGAATTGAATTTAGAAACGATGAAAATAATTTGGAAAAACTGGAACGCTCCAAGCATAATGTTTCCAGAAGGACGTGATAATGTGGGAAATGAACGTTTCTTAAAGATGAGCAATCTGCATATTGGATCAAGAGAGGCAGAAATTTTTATAGAAAGTGAACTGATGAACAGTGATGACTTAGCCTATATCATGGACAAGATGATTGATAAGCTTTTAAGCTTTTTAAAATGGTTATCTATTGAGGACAAAGTTGATGTGATGAAAATATATAGAAGTGTTGTAGCAAAACGTTTACTTCTACCTGAAAAAACGAGACAGATTATTTTAGCATTACCAACATTGGAATATCATGGGATAATATTGTTAGGCAAACAACCTGCTGAATTTCTTAAGAAATATTTAAACATTGATAAAGCTGTAAGAGACCCTGATGCTCGCCGTACATTCTCACAAATTATTCATTCGGATCCGGTTATGGAAGAAGCTTTTGATAAAATTAAAAATAAGAAATTAGAAGATGCCTTGAAGTGGGATAAAAGTGAGGATATGAGGAAGGAAGAAATTGAAAGGATTTGGAATAACTTGTAGCATTTTTTACCAAACAATCAGATTAAATATAGCGAATGGTTATTCGTACAGACAAAAATGGCTTATACAAGCCATGAATGGCGAGAGGTAGTAGGCGAGTTTAGATAGTTTTTTCAAACATTAACTCTCCATATTTTAAAATTACAATAAAAAATATTGATGTTGGGTTTATAAAGCAATACTTCCGGTAATATAAGCAGAATTGATGCTCTCAGAGTTTCGAGATATTGGTAAAAAGATTCCTTTTAATTCTGTTATTTGATCAATTCTAGCACTAGGATACTTTTTAAGGACTTCTTCAGCTGTTAGATCTTTTTGATTAATAGCTTTTTTGCCCTTCTTCGCCAAGGCTTCGAAGGGCATTTTACGCGTTGCGTAAAATGGTGGGCCTGGCTGGATTTGAACCAGCGACCAATCGGTTATGCTTCTTAACTACCACTTTCATGGCCCCTTTCGGGTTTGTAAGCTGGACTATCCCTTCACCCCGCTTCGCTGAAGCTTCGCGGGGGCCTACCGTCTAGTCTCTACACCTTCCCCGCTTCGCTAAAGCTACGCGGGACTTGGCTCGGGATTGCCATGACTGCTAACTGCAGTTTTAGGTTTCCCCGAATTTGATAGGTTTTCACTTAAAGATTACTCCTTAAGCAGCCCAATAAAATTGATTCGTATTTTGGTAAACTTAGAATCGATTTCGTTAAGCCGACTGCTCTAACCACTGAGCTACAGGCCCGAATTGATAAGGAACTTTGTGGGTTGGTCTTTTTGTTATCTTGACCTTCCGCGCGAGTGCAATACTACAAGATCGCTGAACATTTGGAAAGATTTTTTTGTTTTTGAATGGAGTTGATTTGGAATTATTATCTTTGTGATGAGACTGGGCTTGTAATCTATTCAAAAAAAATTTCAAATTGCCCTCTGCTGTGCTAAAATTTTGGCACTTACTAACTCCCTTAATAAAATGGATATTAAAATCAAAGATGCGGCTGATCATGTTGATAAAATGGTGACGATTAAAGGCTGGCTTTTTAATAAACGTGGCAGTGGCAAGATTCACTTTTTGCAGCTGCGGGATGGGACGGGGAATATGCAGGGAATTGTGTTTCAGGGGGACAGCGATGAGGAGACTTTTAAGAAGGCTGATGATTTGACGGCTGAAAGTTCGGTGATTGTGGGCGGAAAAGTTACTAAACATCCGAAAAAAGAGGAATATGAGCTGCAGGTGAAAAGTATCGAGATTGTGCAGCTGGCGCATGGGGATTATCCGATCACTAATAAAGAGCATGGGCCGGATTTTTTGCTTGAGCATCGGCATTTGTGGCTGCGGTCGACTAGGCAGGCGGCGATTCAGCGTGTGCGGCATACCGTTAGCATGGGGATTTATGAGTATTTTGACCAAAATGGTTTTACCAGAATTGACTCCCCTATTTTGACTCCGGCGGCTTGTGAAGGGACTACCGAGCTTTTTGAACTCGATTATTTTGAGGATACTAAGGCTTATCTTTCTCAGTCCGGACAGCTTTATCTTGAGGCGGCGATGTTTAGCCTGGGGAATGTTTATGATTTTGGGCCCGTTTTTAGGGCGGAGAAATCCAAGACGCGCAGGCATTTAAATGAGTTTTGGATGATGGATGCCGAGATGGCGTTTACTGAGCTTGAAGATAATTTGCAGGTTCAGGAGGGGCTTATTTGTCACATTGTTCAAAAGGTTTTGAAGGAGTGTAAACGCGAGCTTGCGATTTTGGAGCGAGATACCGAGGACCTTGAAAAAATCAAAGCGCCGTTTTACAGAGTGCATCATAAGGATGCCGTTAAAAAGATGAAGGAGCTGGGCTTAAATGCCAGCGAAGATGATGACTTTGGCGCCGAGGAGGAAATTGCGTTTGCGGATAGCTTTGATAAACCGGTTTTTGTGACGCATTATCCGGCTAAGGTTAAGGCTTTTTATATGAAGCGGGATAAGATAGAAACCGACCGTGTGCATTGCGCTGATCTGCTTGTGGCGCGTGTTGGCGAGTTGGTGGGAGGTAGCCAACGTGAAGACGATTATGACACCTTGGTTAAACGTATTGAGGAGCATAAATTACCTCGTGAGTCTTTTGAGTGGTATTTGGATTTGCGGAAATACGGCTCTGTGCCGCATGGCGGGTTTGGGCTTGGGCTTGAGCGGACTGTTAGTTGGCT
>JAHJTR010000139.1 GCA_018829865.1 Patescibacteria group bacterium
AGAACGAAGTTATTGCCAAAATCCCCGGGGAAAAAGTTGGATTGCAAAATCATAGGATGGAGCGGAGTTCTAAAATCCCCGGGGAAAAAGTGCTGAATAGAATTTCTCGGTATATTTCTGTTTACAGGAAACGAGAGGTTGGTGAGAGATGCAGTCATTTCGGTTGTCCGCGTCCTGCTGATGTTATTCATCATCCTGATCGTTTTTCGGAGCACCATAGTCATGAAAAACTTAAGCCTCTTTGCAAACCCCATCATGAATTTGCGCATAATGGGGTTTCTGAGGTGATGCAACCTGTTGATTACAAATATAGAAAACATAGACGGGTGGCGTTGCTTTGCTGAGACGAGCATATTCCGGATTCAGTAGTTTTCTCTCTGATTAACTCCAACTTGGATGAAAATTTTTTCTCACTATATAATTCCGCTATTGAATTTGAACCGGAATAAAACCTCAGTGAGCAGTTACTCGTTGCACTATTGACATCATACTTGTTATGTTTTATAATAATAAGATTTATTAAATATTTAAATGTGAATATTATGGCTCTCTCCTCAAAACCATCAGCAAAAATTGCTGAAGCTAAACAACTAGGGAAAACTACTGTCTATACAGTTAAAAGCGGCAGCGAATCTCTTACTCGCATTGCGAGAAAATATGCGAAGCAGTTCAGCGAAAATGGTCAACGTGTCTCTACCGGACGGATGAGACGGCTTATTATTGAGGCAAATGAGGGTAATCCTGATCTTAAAAAAAGGGCCGGGCGTGCTGTTAATGGTATAAAAAAACTTAGAGTTGGGGCGAGTTTCTGGTACACCATATATAAAGGGGATCGCCTGAAAATCCCTAATTTTAAATCTGTGGTTGGAATTGGAAGGATTCAGGAAAAACGTGTTCGTGAAGTTACGAAGGTTAAGAGTAAAAGAGATACATTTAGAACAGATGTTGATAGTATTCCTGCTGCGCCAAATACAACAGGTACAATTGTTGGTGCATCCAGAGTTAATTTTAGGCCTTACCCAACAATCAGATGTAAAAGAATTGGGCCGGTAAGAATTAATGATAAGGTGCAGATTGTGGGTATGACGAAAAATCGCAAGTGGTATGAAGTGAGAATGATTACGGGCGGTTATCAAGGAGTTAGAAAAGGTTTTATTTATCATAAATATGTGAGGCCTACAAAAAAACTCTCAAGCAGTGGAAGCGATGATAGCGGTGAGGTTAATTTGGTAAGCTATTCACCAAATAGAAAAAGATATGCCATGAGAAGTAGTGTTGCCAAAAGGCCCAAACGGCTTGCAAGGGTTAAAAGAATTCGAATTATTCCGGCTCCAGAGAATCAATGGGGACGGATTGTGAATTCTTCTAGGGTAAACTTTAGGCCCTCCCCTACTACAAATAGTAAAAGGATTGGGCCGGTAAGAATAAGAGATACTTTCCAAGTTATAGGAAGTACACCGGATGGGAACTGGTATAAAGTAAGAATGAATGAAGGAGAGTTTCAAGGTAAAGAAGGATTTATCTATAAAAGATACGTAAGGGTAAATGAGTAGAAATTGACTTTTGAAAAAGATATTTGTTCGCTTTGAGATTAGCCGCAATTTATCTTGACGTAAGGGGCACATTTAAGTACTATCTTGGAGCCTTTTGGCGATTTTGTATTATAAATAAAGCGGATATAGTAAAGAGGTTACGTATAAACGATCAAATAAGGGTTCCGCAGGTAAGGTTAATTGACGATGAGCAAAATCAGATCGGAGTGATACCGATAGAAGAAGCGCTAAGAATGGCTAAGGAGAAGGAAATGGACCTTGCCGAAGTATCTCCTAATACAAACCCCTCTGTTTGTAAACTGATGGATTATGGAAAATACCTTTATAAACAGAAAAAGGTGGATGCCAAACATAAGAAGATGCAGAAACAGGTTGAAGTTAAAGGCGTAAGGCTGAGTATGAGGACAGGTGATCATGACCTACAGGTGAAAGTGAATCAGGCGAGAAAGTTTTTAGGACAAAGAAATCTGATTAAGGTTCAACTGATTTTCAAAGGAAGAGAAGCGGTTCATAAGGATCTGGCAATAAATAAATTAAATTTGTTTGCGGAGGAATTAAAAGACATCGCCAGAGTGGATGAATTACCAAAAAGACAAGGCAATACATTAATAATGATTTTAGCTCCATTAAAATAATTACCATGAAATTAAAATCACGAAGTAGCGTAAAGAAAAGAGTTAAAGTTACCGGTACTAAAAAGCTGGTAATGCAAAAATCTTGTAAAAGACATCTGCTCGCTAATAAATCCAAGAGGCAAAAAAAGCTTGATAATAAGGGCAAAATGGTTGAGCCATCAAATGTTAGAAAGCTGAAAAAGATGCTTCCGCATTGCGTATAAAAAATTCTAAATTTAAATATCATGACTAGAGTAAAAAGATCAGTTCCTTCTAGAAAGAGGACCAAAAAATTACTAAAACAAACCAAGGGTTATCGAGGTGTGAGAAAAAATACCGTTAAAATGGCCAAGCAAGCTTATATGAAGGCCGGTACTAATGCCTATAGAGATAGAAAGATTAAAAAGAGAACTTTTAGAAGAGTCTGGATTACCAGGATTAATAATGCTGTAAGAGCACTGGGCATGATGTACAGCCGGTTTATTAGAGCCTTAGATGAAAAAAATATTATAATTGACAGAAAAATTCTAGCGGATATTGCGATGAAACAACCAAAGGTTTTTGAGGAAATTGTGAAGGCTGTTAATAAAAATGCTTAAACAAACAGTTCATTCATTATTAACGTTTTTTGCAAAAAAACGGCTTGCAGCGTCTAAAGCCAAGATTATTGGTATAACCGGATCAATCGGGAAGACGTCGACTAAAGAAGCTGTTTTTTGTTTTTTGCAGAAGAGTAATTATCGTACTTTTAGAAGTATTGGGAATTTTAATACCGAATTTGGTTTGCCACTTAGTATTTTGGAGATTGATAAATTGCCGCGCGAAAAAATTGGTTGGATTAAGGTGCTTGCGCGGGCCTTTTTTAACTCCTACCTTAAAAAATTTAAATATGATTTTATTGTTTTGGAATATGGAGTGGATAAACCTGGTGATATGGACGATTTAGTGAAAATTGTTAAACCGGATATTGTGATTATTACGCAGATTGCCGCGGTGCATATGGATAAAAATCAGTTTAAGTCGATTAGGGGGATTTGGAATGAGAAGCTGAAGTTGATTCATGCGCTTAAGAAGGATGATGGCAGCAAAGGGAATGGCTTGGCGATAATGAACTTTGATGATGAATTGCAGAAGGCGTTTTGCAATAATTTTGAGGGAGTTGAAATTATTAAATATGGGGCAAATGCGAGTGCCGATATTAGAGCGGTGCAGATTAAGGACTCAAAAATGGGTCTTAACTTAAAGGTTAAAATTAGAAAAAAAGATTATGAGGTTAATATGAAAAATGTTTTGGGGATTCATCATGCGGGGATTGCGATGGTGCTTTTTGCGCTTGCTGATCATCTAAAAATCGATACTATTAATATTATTAAATGTTTGCAGGAGTTTAATTTGCCGGTGGGAAGAATGAATATTATCCTTGGCATTAAGGATTCAATTATTATTGATAGCTCTTATAATGCGTCGCCTGTGACAATGAAAGCTGCGCTGGAAACTTTAAGTCATTTTAAGGGGAGGAGGATTGCCGCCTTGGGGCAAATGAATGAGCTCGGTGACCGGGCTGAGACGGAGCATATAAAAATTGGCAAACAAATAGTGCATTCCGCTGATGTCCTGATAACCGTGGGGAAACTTGGGCGAATATATGCCAAGACAGCTGCCGACTATAGAAAAAGCAAGGGGCTTGATATTTATAGTTTTGATTCTTCCAAGGAGGCAGGTAACGCCTTGCGGGATTTACTGAAAAATGGAGATACGATTTTGGTGAAAGGATCTCAGAATAATGTGCGAATGGAAAATCTGATTAAAGAAATCATGAAAGAGCCTGAAAAAGCGGAAAAATTACTTGTGAGACAGGGGAAGAATTGGATAGAATAGGTGCACTATCTAACAAGAATTATTTGTCTACTTTATATAATTGGCCGGTAATAGGAAATCTTGAGCCTCTACTGCAGATTGAAAATGATATTAAGCTTGGGAATTTGCCGAATGTTTATCTTTTTAGTGGTCCGGCCCGAGTTGGGAAGTCAAAAACTGCGCTGGTGTTAGCTCAAATATTTCAATGTGAAAATAAATATTGCCGGGTTTGCCCGATATGCAAAAAAATAGCCCAAGGTACTCATGCTGATACTATAATGCTTGATGATAATGGTGAGAAAGTGAAAATTGAAGAAGTCAGGGCTCTGGTAAATAAAATAAATATGACTACAAACAGTAAATATAAAGTTGTGTATATTCAAAATATTGAGAGAATGACTATTGAGGCTTCAAATAGCTTTTTAAAGACACTTGAAGAACCTCCTGCCAATACAATTTTTATTTTTACGACAGGTAACTGGCGAAATCTGCTGCCGACTGTTGTGTCGAGGAGTAGGCTTGTCAAATTTAGAATTCCGCCAATTGGAGATATTAGAGACGATTTAAAGAAGCAATTTGCGGATATTGATGAAAAAACCATTGAACAATCTCTGATTTATAGTCTGTTTAAGCCTGAGAGTGCTAGGGATTTGTTGAATTCGCAGGATGATTTAATGGAAGCACAGAAGTTTTACTTGAGAATAGTGAAATTGTTTGAGAAAAAAGATATTTATGAAAGTTTCAGTTTTGTGGATGAACATCACAAAGAACCCGAGATAATCAAGCAGTTTATTGCCTATGGAATTTATATACTGAGAAGTTTTTTATTAAAGCAGCTTAATGAAAATGAAGAGGAAGATGCTAAAATCACTAACTTTGTTGATCAAATAAATTATTTAGAAAATGCTAGACGTTTAATGAAAAGCAATGTTAATGTTAAACTGCTTTTGGAGAATTTTTTTATAAAACTATGTTAACTTAATAATATGAACCTGACTTTTATCAATTCACTTTTTGATGCCAAAATTCTGGAGATCGCTTATAAGGATGTTTATGACGAATATAAGAGAGATGAAGAAATTGTTTTTTCGGATAATGATAATAAGGAATTCTTTGGAACCATTAGCGCTGTGAAAAGGGTTGAGGCGAATCCTAAGGCGTTTAGGGATGATATAGTGATTTTAAGGAGAGCGACTGCCAATGATCGTCAAAAAATTGAGGCGAATGCAAAAAGAGAAAAAGACGCTTATAAATTGTGCTGTGAAAAAATTGCCGAACATAAACTGGA
Source organism: Patescibacteria group bacterium (assembly GCA_018829865.1). Taxonomy (GTDB): domain Bacteria; phylum Patescibacteriota; class Gracilibacteria; order UBA1369; family JAHJTR01; genus JAHJTR01. The sequence goes on from JAHJTR010000139.1 coordinate 5,313, forward strand.
AATGAGACTTACCAGAGTGATTTATTCTTTGGATGGATCTTTGATCAATTTTATATTTACAGCCGATGATAGAGTGGATTTCAGGGAACTGGTTAAGGACCTGGCTAAAACATTTCAGAAACAAATACATTTACAACAAATTGGGCCGAGAGATAAGGCGAAGTTAATGAGTGGCATTGGCAAATGCGGCCAGAATCAATGCTGCGGCAGTTATTTGAATAATTTGGCCAGCATAAATATGGATATGGTGAGAACTCAGGGAATGGCTAATAAGGGTAGCTCAAAATTGTCCGGTAATTGTGGAAAATTGATGTGCTGCTTGGCATATGAAGTTGACGAGTATAAAAAACTGGCCAGTGAAATGCCGGGAATCGGTAGTATTGTGAAATTTGGCAGCGACGAAGGTGAAGTTATTGATGTCGATGTTATGAATAAGCAACTTAAAGTAAAAACTGATTCGGCTTATTTAACTATTCCTGTAGGCGATGTGAAAAAGGTTTTGAAAAAAAATGTAAATGAGCAAACTCCTCAACCAATATCATAACTTTTAAATATGTATTATCTATTTGTAATATTGCTATGTTTTGTAGGATTAGGCCTGATTTTCTATAAAAAAATTAAGGTCATAAAGAAAGATATTAAGTTGCAGAGCGAGTTGGTGGAGGAAGATATTGTTATGAGTAAAGGGGCTGAAAAGCCGAATGAAGATAGAGAATTGAAAATTGAGGAGGTTGAAAACGAGAAGGTGGCTACTCAGGCGGCTTGTGATGATGAGGCTGATGTTGCGCAAAAAAAACGCGTTCCTGAATTGGTTGAGACTGCAAGAAAAGCGGAAACATTATTTAGTAGGGGTGAATTGGATGAGGCTGAGAAAGAATATATTAAGGTGCTCTCACTTCAAGAAGATCATTGCGATGCCATGAATCGACTGGGGATTATTTATTTGCAGCAAGAAAATTATCCGAAGGCTGAGTTGATGTTGAAAAAATTAATTGATTTAAATAGTAGAAATCCGATCTTTTTTTCAAATCTGGGAATTGCTTTGTACAAGCAGAAAAAACTTAATGAGGCGGTTGTTGCTTATGAAAAAGCAATAAAGATTGATGATTCCAGGGCTGCTCGGTTTATTAGTTTGGGGCAGGTTTATTTTGAATTGGATAATTTGGAAAAATCATTGGAATATTTTGAAGAGGCTTTTAAAAGAGATAATAAGAATGTGGATATTTGTTTTCAAATTGTTGATATTGCAAAAATGCTTGATTCCGTTGGGGTTCAGAAAAAGTATCTGGATAAGACGCTGCAAATTGACCCATATAATGAGGAAGCTAAAACAATGTTGGCTGATTTGAAGGAGTAGATATTAATTACTCTCGTTATTTTCGGCTGCTGCTGCTGCTGCTTCGGCTTCTTCGGGGTCGACTCCTATTAATATTTTTTTTGCCCAAGGCTTGTAAACACTGAGTATTGTTTCTGTATTTGACTCGCCGTTTTTGGTAATTGTGCGATCCCAAGAAGCTTTGAATCCTTTTGAAGGTTGCTCGACTACTTTTTGTTTTCCCGGCTCCAGTGTTGTTGTGTTCTGGGTTATTGTTGGCAGGGCGCTCACCCAACCCCAGTCTTTATAATTGTTGATTTCGACTTTTCTATTATCTGATGTGCCATAAACATTATAAAAAGCGAACGTTCCCTCTGTGTAAGTCTGCAGTAAAATGTGGCCCGGGGTGTCGTTTTTAAATTTCAGATCTTTTGAGCCGGGATAAATGGTGGCATCAAGTCCCTGCCCACCGGGTCTGGCATAATAAGATACCGCATATGTATGTGGCGACCTCTCCACAATCGGAAAGCCGGCCCAAAGTGCCGCCCTAAATGCTGTTGATGATACTTGGCATAAACCTCCACCATAATCCATTTTGGTTTCATCCTTTTTAATGACCAATTCTTTTTTGTACCCTGTGTTACCGTTTACCGGGCCTAAAATATCCACGAAAGAAAAAATTTCGTCCGGACCGATTAAAACTCCATTAAATTTATCGAGACCAACTTTAATATTGAAAATCCTTGTAGTTGTAGATCCTCTAAAATCCGAATATCCGACCGCTAGCAATTCGTTAATTCCCTTTTCTTTTAAATTTTTTGAGACAGCCACGTTGGGATTTTGATAAATAACAGGTACCTCAACAATTGTTTCTTCGGTTAAAAGAATTTTAGAAATATCTTTGACCAAATCTTGATCTTGTACTTTAATGCCGCGCTTACCAAAACCATCAAAAGTAACAATTCCTTGATCATCCATGCCAATTTTTACATCATTTTTTTCATTTTCGAAGGTGCCGCGCAATTCTTCATTAAACCACTTAATGAAAGGAGTTGCTGAAAGCACTAGCTTGTTATCCTCAACTGTAAACCACTCAGGTCTGTTGATGAATTTGAGGTTGATCTTTTTGAGACCTTGTTTGAGAGTGATACTTTTGTTTAAAACGGTTAAAACAGCTTCTTTATGAGGCTCAAGATCGGCGGCGAAAATGTTGGGGGTGATTACTTTTATTATGAGTTTGGTTTCGAGGGGATTAAGCGATTCGATTGATTTTTTTAATTCCTCTTCCAAAATGGCAAATTCAACAGTTTGCCCCGCTTTTTCGGTGATAACATTAATCTGTTTATTCTCTTTAACGTAATAGGCGTTGTTGGCAGCAATAAATGCCTCGGGGAATAACTCTTTGACCTTGGCTACAAACTGATTTTTGTCGATCTGTCCGGTAATTTTCAGGTTATGGTCTGAAAAATAGTTATTTATGAATTCCAAATCGTCTGTGTTTTTTTTAATAGTTTTTAATTCTCCTAAAATATCTTGGCGAGGAGAAATAATACCGATTTGCTCAGGAAGAACATCAATTTTTTTGTCACCATAATATATTTTAATGGGAGTCAATAAAAACTCGTCTATTTTTTTATCAATTATTTGGCTGGCATCGGAATAATCTTTATTTCCCAAATCAATTCCTAAAATTGAAGTAAACGGATAGGTATAATTGGAAAGATTCGCTTTGGCTGTTCTTAGGCCAATTTTTGTACCGGCTGCAACACAAAATAGCGATAAACCTATTATTATGCTCAACCTATAAATGAGGGGGAATTTTGTCATTATCTTTTAAATAATCGCCATATGAAACATCTCTTTTTTTTGGGCTTGCAGGCCTCCTCTATCTTTTCTTCTCCTTCGTGTACCATTTCTTTGCCTTTTTCATAGAGCTCTTTGCCTTTGGCTTTAAGGTATTCGCGAGTTTCTTTGCCGGATTTGGGGGCTAATGTTGCACCGACGACTGAACCTACGGCGCCTCCGATAATCGCTCCCATGACCAGCTTGTCGATATTACTACTGATTTTATTCTTATTGTCTTTTTCTTTGCTCATAATTTTTTATTTTTAAGAATTTATTTTGCGGTTTCTACGGCTTTAAAATTGCGGATAACTGTAACTTTGATTTTACCGGGATAATTAAGGTTTTCCTCTATTCTACTTACGGCTGTTTCGGCTACATTTTTAAGTTTGTCGTCAGATATTTCTTCAGGGTCAACAAAAAGACGGACTTCGCGTCCCGCAGATACCGAGTAGACTTTTTTTACTCCTTGAACTCCGGATGCCATTCTTTCGAGCTCAACTATTCTTTTCAAATACGTTTCGATTGATTCCTGCCTGGCTCCCGGCCTACCTGCTGAAAGAGCATCAGCCGCTTTTACAAGCATCGCCTCAGGTGTTTTGCAGGGTACGGCTTCGTGATGGGCGTAGGCTGCGTGCACAATATTTTCGCTAAAGCCGTGCTCCTCTAAAACTTCTTTACTTAAAACGTCATGGCCTTCCTCGGTTTCTTGATCGTGATCGATAGCCTTACCAATATCATGGAAGAAAGCGGATATTTTAGCTTCTTGAACGTTGCAGTTTAACTCTCCTGCCATTAGCATCGCAAAATATGAGCATTCAAGTGAATGCTTTAATATGTTTTGCCCGTAACTTGTGCGATATTTGAGTCTGCCGACCAGCCAGGTCATTTTTTCGTTGATGTCTTTAATATTTAATGTAGTTAAAACTTTTTTACCGGTTTTTATAATGTCCGCATCAATTTCCTTCTTCGCCTGCTCGTAAGTTGTTTTTATTAGAGCTGGGCTGATTTCTCTTTTATGTAAAAGTTTTGTAATGGTTAATTTAGCGATATTTCTGTGAAAAAGATTAAAACCTCCGATTGTCAGAGTTTTTGGTTCATGATTGAAAATAAATTCTATCTCAGGAAATAATTTTTCCAGACAAGAAATATTAACGCCTCCCCTGCCTACAAGCCTGCCTTTAATAATATTTTGTGGAATTACAACATTTGTGCTGCTTCTTTCAACAGAAGTTGGATTGGCGTATTTTTGGATTGCCAGCAGAATTATTGTTTTAGCCGTTTTATCCAGGTCGCACTTGACGTCTTCTTCAGCTTTTTTTAAAAATGATTCCTTGCCATTGATGATATCGGCTCTAAACGTCTGGATTAACTCATCTCGCAGCTCTTCTGTTTTCGCTTCAGTGATGCTTTCCAGCTTATTATGGAGATCAACTTCAATATTTTTAAGTTTATTCTCTAAATCATTAACTTCTTCTTTAATATAGGTTACAACATGTTTGATTTCATCATTGCGATTTTGCTTTCTGCCTAATGTTTTTTCTTTAATCTCCAGTGATTTTTTTATGTTATTTATACTTTCTTTATTGCTTTCTTGTTCTTGCTTTGCCAATTTTTGTGCATTTTCAACTTTTTTTTCGGCTTCTTTAAGGACTTCGCGGGCTTTTTCTTTGCCTTCGTCAACTATCTCCTTATAATAATCATTATCGGTGAAGGATTTATTTATGTAATCCTTATTATAAAAAAAATAGGCGATTGTTCCTGATGAGGCTGCGATAATTGTCGAAATTATGAGAGTTATGTAGGGTTGCATATTTTTAGGGGAATTCTTTAGTAAAAGTGTATTATATAGTAGCAATTCTTAAGGCTGTAAGGCAAGAATTTTTGGCTTATTTATGATTTATTTTGTATAATGGGGGTATGAGAAAATTAAGCAATGTGAGTGAGATTTTAATTTTTACGGTTGGCTACCTGATTTTTTTTGGGGGGCTGGCGGTTTATGAGAAGAATTTTGAGTTTTTGTTTTATGCGGCGGTGATGATATTTCTGATTTGGCTGGCTCTGGACGTTTATCATCGAATTAAGCTGCAGAAATGGATAATAATTTGTATTTCACTACTGGGACTTTTGCATATGGCGGGAGGTAATTTGACTTTGAATGAGGTGAGACTTTATGATTTTGAGATAATTCCCGGCTTGATTAGATATGATAATGTGGTGCATTTTTTTGGGACGTTTATTTTGACTTTTATCGCTTACTCGCTTATTCACCCCATTATTGATGATAACTTGAAGAGGAAAAAGAGGCTGCTTTTTATGTGGATGCTGGTTTTGATGGCGCTGGGTGTGGGGGCGGTTAATGAAATTATTGAATTGGTGGCGGTGGAATTTTTGGATGCAAGTGCGGGGGTTGGTGATTATACAAATAATGCCGTTGATTTGGTTTTTAATTTATTTGGCTCAGTGCTCGCTTGTTTCATCATTTATCATTATTATCGTAAAGAGGAAGTGGAAAATATTTATTGGTAGCAGCTGGAAATTTTTGTGAAAAGTTTTTTTATTGAGAGAAATCGTTTATAATTTTGAAAAATAAATAAAAAAAATATGCCTCCCAGAGTTAAAAAAGATCTTGCGTCTTCAGTACCGTATTTGATTGGTGTGATTGCTGTGATTTTATCTGTTTATGTGCTTTATGTTGGGAAGAGTATTTTGGTTCCTTTGTTGATTGCGCTGTTTATTGCTTACTTGGTGCTGCCTTTGGTTAATTTGTTTAAAAAACTCAGGTTACCGTCGGTGGTTTCGATTTTCTTTATTTTGATTTTCTTTTTTGGGATTCTGAGTTTACTTGGGTATACGATTTATGAAAATGTACAGGATTTCATTTTGGCTTATGATAAATATGAGGCTAGATTTAGCGGGATGATTTCGAGTATAGATGGTTGGCTGCTACAGCATTTTAATATTGTGTATAATCCGATTGATGTGCTGAAAACTTTGGCTGAGAAGGTTGATATTCCTGAGCTTTTGAGTACGGGTGTGGGTACGATTTCTAACTTTTTCTCTACGTTGGTGCTGATTTTCTTTTATCTGATTTTTATTTTGATGGAGAGAAAAATGATGAAGCCTAAAATTGATAAAATTATTGATCATGGAAAATCCAAGACAGAAACAGTTAGTACAATCACTACGATTAATGAGCAGATTCAAAAATATATTACTCTGAAGACGATTATCAGTTTGTCTACTTCGCTTTTGGTATATGCCGCTTTGAAAATTATCGGTGTGGATTTTGCTGAGCTGTGGGCGATGATTACTTTTTTCCTCAATTATATTCCGAATGTTGGTTCAATTCTTGCGACCATCCCGCCGATTTTGTTGGCGCTGGTGCAATTTGGATCTTTTTGGCAGGCGATGATTGTGGCGGCTATTTTGATTTCGATTCAGACGATAATCGGGAATATAGTGGAGCCGAAGATTTTTGGCAGACAGCTTAATTTAAGCCCTCTTGTGGTGTTCTTTTCTTTGATATTTTGGGGGACGATATGGGGCGTGATCGGGATGATTCTTTCTGTGCCAATTATGGCGGCGTTAAGTATTATTACTTGGCATATTCCTTCGCTGAGGCCGATTAGTATTTTGATGAGGGAGAAGGGGTAGGGAGTTGCTGGATAGCCCAAGTAGCGTGCTCGCTGATCATGGCATCTTGCGATTTTTGCCAGTGTTTGAGGTGCGGGAGGGCTTTTTTTAATTTGAGGTTGCCGCTGACAATGCAGGCGTTGCGGATCATTCCGGTGAATTTGGCTCTTATTATTGGGGTGCCGGCGAATTTGGCGATGAAGTCTTCGTTGGTTTTTAATTCTAATATTTCGATTGGATTTATATTGGAGGGAATTACTTGAGGCCAGTCGCAGAGTTTTGGTTTTGAATAAGTGGCGGCTTGATTAAATGGACAAACCTGTTGGCAGATGTCGCAGCCAAAAAGATTGTTGCCGATTTTGGCGCGTAATGCGGGTGGGATGGGGCCGCGGTTTTCTATTGTTAGATAAGAGATGCATTTGCGGGCGTCCATGGTGTAGGGGGCGACCAGGGCTTTTGTGGGGCAGGCGATTAGGCATTTTTGGCAATCGCCGCAAGGGGCCGGAGGGTTAGGGTTGGCTGATTTTGGTGGAGGTGTTTTGCTTTGGGGTGATATATTTTGACTGCTTGATTGAAGTTTTTCAGGAGGGATATCGGTTATGATGCTTCCTAAAAATACCCATGAGCCGAATTTTGGC
>JAHJTR010000140.1 GCA_018829865.1 Patescibacteria group bacterium
CGGCGCCGGATTATCATACCTCGTCGCCCTAGGAGCGCGCAGCCAAGGGCTTGAATGGCAATACATCGTCACCATCAAATCAATACTCTTCGCCACCCTAACCTCAGGCTTCATCGGCCTGGCGTTCGGCTACTATCCGGCAAAAAAAGCCTCATTACTTCAGGCGATTGATGCTCTTCGTTGGGAATAAGCCCCAAAAAAACGCCCCTCAATCCGGCTCTCATCAATATAAAATATCCTCCAGCACTGTTTTATCTAAAACAAAGTATAAATAAACGGCGCCAGCGCGCTCGTCTCCGCAAAAATTATCAAAATCCCAAACAGCACCAATATCACAAAAATCGGCATCAGCCACCACTTGCCGTTCTTCTTCGAATATAAATAAAATTCTTTAATGAGTTTAAGTCTTGAATTTTTCATGTGCTATTAACTTAAAATTATTGACTAAAAAATTCCGCAACTAACTCACCTAAAACCCTATTTCCCAGCTCATTCAAATGCGTATCATAAGGATAATACACCAATTCACCATTTTTTGCATGATCTTTTAACGCCTCAGTGCTGCTAAGATACCTCATGTTTGGCGCATATTCCTCAATCAAATCCTTAACAATTTTTTCCTGCACATCTTTATAATAAAAAACCGAATCCTGATAAACCGTAATCGGCTTTTGCAAATTCTTATACATCTCACTCAAATTCAATTGATTCTTGATATAAGGGATATAAACTCTCAGTTTGGTAGGTATATAAAGAAACACGCACTCCATCTCATTATCCCTACATTCAGCGCCCATTTTTACAACCACATCCTTAAATTCCTCATAACTATCAAGCCCCTTAATGACCTCCTCACTCCGCTGCAAATTATTCACATAATGCTCATAAAAAATCATCGGAAATTCACTTTCTCCAACTCTAAAAATCGGGACACTAAAATCACTAACCGCCGGAGTTGCCACAATTTCCCCGGCCCTACGCTCCTCAATAATATAATTAATCCAATACCATAAATTCGTCCTATCACTATTCATCCCCACCTCATAATACAATTTATCAAAATCATTCCCCTCAAAAAACGCAATAACGGCTTTCTTACTGTCACCCGAAAAATGCCTCAAAATCTTCAAATAGTTCGCCGGCCCAATTTGATTAATCCCCAAGTTATATCCATTGATATTAAGGAGATTACCGGCCACCCCCGGCCACCCTTTCTCTCCCTCCATAGAAGACGCAATAGTCAGAGAATCGCCAATAAAAAGAATATCCTTTTTTTCATCCGCCGACTCATTTCTAAATCCATTGCTATCAATCTCATAATTAAACTCATGCGTTTCCAAAGGAAAATCAATATCAGGCAGACTCAGCGGATCAAGATTGTAAGCCTCCAGCAAGTCACCACTATTCCTATTACTATAAGAAACATAGGTTCTCATATTAGGAGTATTAATCACTCCATAATCAGCTGAATAATCCTTCCGAAATTTAATCATATAAGGATTAACCCCACGAATCAGCAGCCCGACATCAAGTAGTATTACCATCGCCAAAACAACTAAAAGCGAAATACGCCAAGTTTTAAGTTTATAAATTCCCCAGATAGCGAGAATCAATAAAACCGCAAATCCAAAATAAACCGCAACATGACTATAATAAAGCCAGGTAATAGTTGGCTCCTCAAAAATATAATTCAGGGCCAGCACATAAAAGGGGACTACTGTAAGGGCAAAAAATGTTCTTAATAGAAATTTTCTCATTTTCCTTTGATTACATCTTGCGAATCATTATGCGGATTACTGCCTAAAAAATCGGGGGGCCTTGTACATCCCTCTTTTAAATACTCCGCCTTAACTACGGTCTTAACATTTCCTCTAACATTATAATCTCCAACAACAAGCAGCCATCTGGGAGCACACGCTTCCACAAAATCCTCGAGAATTTTATTCACTACATTCTCATGAAAAATTCCAACATCTCTATACGAATTTATATAAAGTTTAAGCGACTTTAGCTCAATACACTTTTTGTCGGCAACATAGCTGAAATAAATTGTCCCAAAATCAGGAAACCCCGACATCGGGCAAACAGCCGTAAATTCAGGGCAAGTCATTGAGATAACATAATCCCTGGCAGCATATTCATTCTTAAAAGTCTTTAACTTCGCATTTTGAATTATTTTCTTACCATTTTTCATTGTTTTAAACAGCTGATTTTAATAATTGCCAAAGTGTTCGTACATTACGACCGGTTGCGCCTTTTTTTAAATAACCCTCCTCCGAATCCACCCAAGCAGTCCCTCCCATATCAATATGAGCCCAAGGAGTCTTACCCACGAATTTACTCAAAAACAAACCACCCATTATCGCCCCGGCCCTTGGTTCAGCCGTATAATTAAATAAATCACTAATATAACCCTTGGTTTTTTTCTCCAAATCTTTATCAAGCGGCAATTGCCAGAGTTTCTCATCAACCCCTTTCCCGGCCTCTAAAATCGAGTCAATAATTTTTTGATCATTCCCCATCACCGCACTAATCTGATACCCAAGCGCTGTCACACAGGCACCTGTCAAAGTCGCAATATCAATTACATACTCAGGATCATACTTTTTAACCGCATATGCCAAGGCATCACACAGCACCAATCTTCCTTCGGCATCAGTATTAATCACCTCAACAGTCTGCCCCGAATAAGTTTTAATAATATCATTTGGCTTAAGCACATTAGCATCAATCATATTTTCAGCAGCAGGAATGATACAAACAGCATTAACAGGCAATTTAAGATCACAAATAATCTTAAAAACACCCATCACAGTAGCAGCCCCGGTCATATCATATTTCATATGATTGATATAATTACCCGTTTTTAAATGCAATCCACCCGAATCAAAAGTAATCCCTTTACCTACCAAAGCAATCGGCTTCTTCTTTTTTCCGCCGCCCTTATACTCCAAAACAATCATTTTCGTCTCAGCACTGCTTCCTCTCCCCACAGCTAAAAGCGCATTCATCCCCATTTTTTTCAACTCCGATTCATTATAAATTTTATTTGTCGCCTTGCTACATTCATCACACATTTTCTTCGCCACCTTAGAAATAGCATCAGGCGACAAATCACCAGCCGGAGTGTTAACCAAATCACGAGCAAAATTTGTTGCCTCGCCGATTTTAATAGCTTCATTCAGCATTTCAGCATATTTACCCGAATCATCAGTCACCAAATCAATAGCGGAAATTTTAAAAGGCTTCTCAGTCAAATACCTATCAAAAACATAAGCCCCCATTATCAAACCCTCTACAAAAGGCTTCACTTTATCCTCAAACCCCTTCACCAATATCCCAATTCTCTTCAATTTTCGACTAATCGCCATCTTGGCAACTTTAGCCCCCATCTTCCTCAGCTCCTCATTGTTAATCTTCTCCTCATTATAAAAAACCGCAATCTCCTTAAAACTGGCATTCATCGGTATCACAAAATCCTTCTTCAAACTCGCAGCCTTCCTCGCTACCTCAAAAACACTCTCATCTCCAACCAACCCTTCATGGCTCTGCTTAAAATAATTTCCCAGCACAACTAATCCATCGGCCTGAGTAATTTTTGTCTTCAACGAAATCTTCATGTCCGTATAAATCCTTATGAAACGAATAAAAATACTCACTTAAAATATAGCAATCATCTCATTCTGTAAACAAAATAAGCTTAAATCAAATCCTCATCGGTATTTATCAATTCAGCATCTATAACCGATCCATATCCCGATTTGGCATCAATCGTCCCATTTTTTTCATTTTCCTCTTTCTCCAGCTCAATCCGCATCTCTTCATCAATCTGTTTCGAGTAGGATTCAATCATGGTCGAAGCTTCCATTTCCTTAAGATTTTCCTGCTCCATATCTAACAATTCGTAATATTTTTTAGGTAGAGATTTAAGAGGAATATAGCGCAGAGGCATAAAGAGGAGAGGATCAACCTGCTTGCCACCC
>JAHJTR010000141.1 GCA_018829865.1 Patescibacteria group bacterium
ACCTTCCCTTCAAATAAGCATATCCTGAATAACGGTGACCTGATCAATGTCGATTGCGGTGTTATTTATGGAGGATTACACACCGACAGCGCATTTACAGAAGTTATCGGCAACAAAGGCCATAAAACGATTGAATTTAAAATCATAGCATATGAAGCACTTTTTAAGGGAATTGAGCAGGCAAAAGTTGGCAACAAAGTTGGAGCCATAGGTGAGGCCATCCAAAAAACCGTTGAAAAAGCGGGTTATTCAATTATCAAAGAACTAATTGGTCATGGTGTAGGAGAAAACCTCCACGAAGAACCTCAAGTCCCAAATTATGGATCTAAAAATAACGGACCGATTTTAAAAGAAAATATGACAATAGCCATAGAACCGATAATCAGCATGGGCAACGGAAAAGTAAAAACTTTAGATGATAAATGGAGCATAGTAACCAGTGACGGCGCACTAGCATGCCAAGCAGAACACACCGTCTTAATCAGCAAAAATGGCCCTGAAATTCTCACCCAAATTCAATCCTAAACCCCTAATAACAATAATTACACAAAAAAGTCAACAACAAATCCTCTATCATAAAATAAACATTTATTTCCTCTTGATTTTGTTCATTCTGTACTGTAAAATCATCCCGCTTTTTGTATATCTATTTTCATCATAACTCTAAGTCTTTGACTAAAAACGACGACACAATTGAAGTCACTGGCATCATCGAAGAATGCCTACCAAATACAGAGTTTATAGTGAGAATTGAAGACGAAAATTACCCGGAGGAATTAAAAATCAGAGCATATTTAGCCGGCAGAATGCGCATGAACTACATCAAAATCCTGCCCGGAGATAAAGTTACAGTTGCTCTTAATCCTTATAACACCTCTATAGGAAGAATCGTTTATCGACATAAATAAAATTCAAAATGAAAGTTCGAGCCTCCGTCAAAAAAATTTGCGACAAATGTAAAGTAATCCGTAGAAAAGGTGTTGTTAGAGTGATTTGTGAAACAAAAAAACACAAACAAAGACAAGGTTAATAAATATTTAATATAAATTATAAATAAATGGCACGTATTGCAGGAATAAATCTACCGAAAGAAAAAAGAGCTGAAATCGCCTTGACCTATATATTTGGCATCGGACAAAGTGTAAGCGCAAAAATTCTCAAAGAATGCAATATTGACAAAAATATCAAGATCAAAGACCTCTCAGAACCTGAAATACAAAAGCTAAGAGAAAAAATCGCAAAAATGAAAACCGAAGGCGATCTGAGAAGAGAAATAAGCATGAACATCAAGAGAATACAAGAAATAGGCACATACAGAGGATATAGACACAGAAGACGCCTACCTGTAAGAGGACAACGCACAAAGTGTAACGCTAGAACCAAAAGGGGTAAAAAAGTTACTATCGGAAGCGGACGTCGTAAAGAAAGCAAAACATAATTTTATCCATTAAACATTTTAATTGTGGCTACTAAAGGTGATAAAAAAGTAAAAAAAGCAAGAGTTAAAAGACGATCGGTTATTGAAGGTCGTGCATACGTTACATCTTCATATAACAACACTATTATCACACTTGCTGATTCAAAGGGTGACGTTATAGCCTGGAGTAGTGCAGGAGCAAATGGATTTAAAGGAGCTAAAAAAGCCACTCCCTACGCAGCACAAATTGCTGCGGAAGCAGCAGTGGAAAAAGCTAAAGCATATGGACTGGAAAAAGTTGAAGTATTCGTTAAAGGTGTGGGAGCAGGTAGAGAACAAGCTATCAGAGGTTTAATTAACGCCGGACTCGCAATTGAGTCAATCCTTGATGTCACTCCCGTTCCTCATAATGGGTGCAGAAAAAAGAAAGCCCGCCGAGTATAATATTATTTAAATTAATTGTCATATGGCACGTTACACTGGACCAAAATGTAGATTATGTAGAAGGGAAGGAGAAAAACTCTTTTTAAAAGGAAGTCGTTGTGAATCACAGAAATGCGCCATTTTAAGAAAAAATTATGTTCCCGGTATTCATGGAAAAAATAAATTCACCAAAAGCTCAGAATATTCAAAACAACTTAGAGAAAAGCAAAAAGCTAAAAGAATTTATGGTATTTTAGAAAAACAATTCTCCAATTACTATCAAATGGCCGCCAAAAAAACCGGTGAAACCAATATCGCATTAATGACTATTTTAGAAAGAAGAATCGATAATGTCGTTTACAAAGCCGGTCTGGCAGAATCACGAGGACAAGCAAAACAATTAATTAGTCATGGCTTGGTCAACCTAAACGGCCACAAAATCACTGTTCCATCAATTATAGTAAATAAAGACGATAAATTTGAGATCAAAGATAAAACAAAAGGATCAAAACTTTTTGAAGAAATCAAGAAAAGCAAAGTATCAGCCCCTAAATGGATTAGCGCTGATATCAAAGGTCTTAAAGGCGAAATCACAGCTATGCCTGACAAGAGTGACTTTGATACATCAATTAACAGTCAGTTAATTGTTGAATACTACTCTAAATAATTTTTATTTTTTTTAATCGTTCTTCTATTATGCACATAATACAAGAAGAAATCGGTATTCCCAAAATCACCCAAAAAACAATGGGTGACAATCACGCCATATTTACTGTTGAGCCTTTGCCACCAGGGTATGGTATGACTCTTGGAAATACTTTTCGCCGGGTTTTACTTTCATCAATTCCTGGTGTCGCTGTAAGCGGTGTTAAGATTGCGGGAGTAACTCACGAGTATACGACTATAAAGGGTGTTAAAGATAGTATCTTAGATATCACACTAAATTTGAAGAGATTATTTATCAAGAAAACTACAAAAGAACCAACAATCGTCCATCTAAAAACAAGCAAAGAAGGGATTGTAACGGCAAAAGACATTCAAGTAACAAGTGATATCGAAATTCTCAACCCCGATCATTACATTACAGAAATCACAGACAAGAATACCAAGCTTGAAATGGACATTATTATCGAAAAAGGAGTTGGCTATTTACCTTCAAGAGAACAGAAAAATGCAGATCCTCACGTAATTCTGATCGATGCGATTTTTTCACCGGTTATCAAAGTTAGATACGACACCGAAAACACTCGTGTAGGCCAGATGACCAATCTTGATAAGCTTACCATTGAAATTTTAACTAATGGAGCTATCACACCTGAAGATGCCATTAAATTCTCATCAAATGTTATTCAGTCTTATTTCAAGATGTTTAACGAAACAGGTGTAGAAGTTGAAACAGATTTCATGAGTGATATTTCAAAAATAATTCAGAAGGAGAAAGAAGAACAAGCCAGTAAACCAAATCAAGACAGTTATACTCCAATAGAAATTTTAGGATTATCACCAAGAACACTTAATGCTTTGATTAACGGTGGAATCGGTTCAATTGAGCAACTCACAAAATGCACAATCAGCAAATTGAACAATTTAAGAGGATTTGGCAAAAAAGCCGCTAACGAAGTTAGAGCCGCTCTTGCTCCTCGAAATTTAACATTATCTGACGATTAAAATTTTATTTAAATAGTTATGAGACATCGCAAAAAAAAGGATAAATTGAATATAGCAGTAGATCATCGCAAAGCGTTGATTCGTAACTTGGTTACTTCAATTATCATTTACGAAAAAGTGCAAACCACCGACCGAAAAGCCAAACTGGCTGTACCGGTTGTTGAAAAATTAATTGCTTTATCCAAAAGAAAAGATAAAATGAACGCCATCAGAGACATTAACAAAGTTGTATTTGATAAAAATGCCTGCAAAAAACTTATGGAAGATCTCAGCAAGCGCTACGAAAATCAAGATTCAGGCTTCACACGTACAGTAGGCGTTGGCTACCGTGAAGGCGACAATGCTCATATTTCTTTAGTTGAATTAATCTAAACCCGATGAAAACAGCAGTACCAAAAAATTCAGATTTCGGAACACGCAAGTGGTTTCAAATAGATGCCGAAGATCTAATACTTGGCAAATTGGCAA
This sequence comes from Patescibacteria group bacterium, assembly GCA_018829865.1. Lineage (GTDB taxonomy): Bacteria > Patescibacteriota > Gracilibacteria > UBA1369 > JAHJTR01 > JAHJTR01. The sequence goes on from JAHJTR010000141.1 coordinate 3,977, forward strand.
CAAAAGCCGCAAACATCATTAGAGGTAAAGACAAAACATGTTTTGCAGCTCATGTGGACTGTGGCGATTTCTTAATTGTTACAAACGCCAAGAAAATCAAAGTAACCGGTAATAAAGAAGAACAAAAGATGTATTACAGACATTCAGGTTATCCGGGAGGACTAAAGACAAAACCCTTCAATAAAATGAGAGAAGAAAAACCAACTCATATTATAGAACACGCGGTAGCCGGCATGATCCCCAAGAACAAACTTAAAAAAACCATGCTTAAAAGACTCAAAGTTTACGCTGGAACTGTGCATTCTCATGAAGCTCAGCAACCTGAAATTATCAAATTATAATCATTTCAAATCTTATGACAGAATTAGCATTAAAAGACAAAAAGCAACCAATATTCTCCAACCTGCCTAAAGATAAATATCATTACGCAAATGGAAAAAGAAAAACCTCAGTTGTAAGACTAAGATTATATGATGGTCAAGGCAATGTATTCATCAATGGGAAACCGATGAAGGACTACATTAAAACCGGCTACAACATCGCAAAAATTCTAGCACCACTTAATTTGGTAGGCCTAAGTAAAAAATTCGATATTTTCGCATTGGTTACGGGCGGAGGAGACACATCACAAGCCGAAGCAATCAGACACGGCGTCGCCAAAGCATTGCTCGAGTATGACGACACTCTAAGAGTTACCCTAAAAAAAGCCGGATTCCTAAGCAGAGACTCCAGAGTAAAAGAAAGAAAGAAACCGGGACTTAAAAGCGCAAGAAGAGCACCACAGTGGCAAAAACGTTAAATCTACAATCATGCGTTTTGATATCCTCACATTATTCCCAAATCTATTTGAGAGTTATTTAAGTGACAGCATTTTAAAACGCGCCCTCGATCAAGAATTGATAGACGTCAAATTTCACAATATACGGGACTATTCAAGCGACAAGCATCACAAAGTAGACGACACACCTTACGGAGGTGGAGCCGGCATGGTAATGGCATGTCAGCCTCTTTTTGATTGTATCAAAGATGTGAAGAAGCAAAACAGCGGCCCCGTGATTTTTTTGACCCCCCAAGGCGAACGATTTACCCAAAATAAAGCCAACAATCTGGCAGCAAATAACAAAGAAATTATTTTATTATGCGGCAGGTACGAAGGCATCGACCAGCGCGTCCGCGATCAGCTTATAGATCAAGAAATTTCAATTGGTGATTATGTTTTAACAGGAGGAGAATTGCCCGCCATGATTTTAATAGATTCAATCGCAAGGCAAATCCCCGGAGTTTTAGGAAACGAAGACTCCCAAGGTGAAGACTCCTTCAGTGAAAAATTCGCAGGCAAAAAAGAATACCCCCATTATACCAAACCAGCTGAGTATGAAGGTCATAAAGTGCCGGATGTGCTTCTTTCGGGTAATCATGCTGAGATTGAGAAATGGAGAGAAGAAAGGCTTAAATAAAAAATATCCATAAATTTGTAATTACATATCAGTAAATTCATTTTTTAATTTTGATTTAAAACTTCAAGACACTGAACATATTTAGAGCTTCTACTCACTCGAAGCTTTAATGGATCCAATATTTCCCTCATAGAATGTATCAGATCAGTCGCCATTTTACATTCGAGTATAACAATATCATCAAGTTGCCTGGCAAATCTAAAATTAGGCTTCAATTGACCAATTTGATCGTAGCACTTTATATTATAATCAAGAGTAGCTCTAATATTATAATGAGGATCATGAAAATATTCCCGTTTATATCGATTAATTAATACAGGATTTAATCTCACAAGAAATCGTTCACCAGCTTCATTTGAAAGTTGGCGAATTAATTCCTTCTTAATTTCACGGAAAGTCATCTTAGATAAGGGCTTTTCAAAGTTTAATTTCATCCTATCCTTTGATGTCTGTTCCCCTTGTCTATTTTTAAACTCAAAATATACATTTTTTATGTCATCACTATTATACCAACGGATCCTAGCTTTCGATCTGCGAGCAATTCCATCTTGATTTTCATAGTAGGAGGACAATTCATCATCATCAAAATAGAGTGATTGAACAATATTTACTCTATCTTCATGAATTATTCGTCTACAATTTGTATGTAAAACCCTACAAATAGTATTTTTATCCATACCAAACAATTGAAATTTTTTCTCTATTCTATTCAATGCAAGTTTATCTTCGTTCATTAGTAATTAATTTGTAAATTTGATAATTCCTCAAAAACATCATGCCCATAATCACGATTATATTTCAGTTTCTTACCATTAATAAAAATATCTGAAAATTGTTGTATCAGAACATTTTCAGGAATTAAATTATTCGCTGTTGTAAATTCTATTTGCCCGGGACCATACTCATTCTTCTTTCTATATGCAGCCAAACTAAAATAAGTTTTTCCAATATCAACATTTATAGCTGTTATTCTAGATAAATCTTTGCTTGCCAACCCAATAAAAGAATCATTTATAATACTATTCTCAATAGTAACCGTACTTCCCTCTCCGGCACTAATTCCCTTATCTCCTGCATTTAATATATCAGTATTATTTATTGATACCTGAGAACCACTAACATCAATTGCATCATTCCCTATATTATCAAAAGTTAATTTATCGATTGAACCATTTGAAAAATCACTATCAAAAGCATCTGCTTTTGTACCATTTATTGTTGTATTTTCAAGACAAAAATTCGATTGAACAATATTCAATGCATCTTCTCCATTCATATTTTCAATTAATACATTTCTAATATCAACATCACTTTTAAGGAAAGTAATTCCACCTGTTATATTAAAATCATCATCAACTTTTTCACTTCCTCCGGAAATAATTACATGTTCCAAAATCGACCGCTCACCGGCATTAATAACAGTAATATTTAGCCATTCTTTATTTACGTTTTTAGCCCCGATTCGAATTGGATTATCCTTCGTTCCAATGAATTTTATAGGAGAATAAGAGGTAATATACATTTTAGACCCCAGCATTAACGATACACCTGATTCAGCAACTAACAAATATCCCCTTGGTACAATTAATGGAGTAGTTAATTCAAAAGTGCCTCTCGGAATAGTAATAACTTTATTCTTTTTATCAATTATTAAGAACGGATGACTTTTATCTGTAAATAACTTCTCTTCATAATCATATTTTAGAGCAAAGTTATCAGCAATAAGAATTATTTGTTGTATGTTTTTTAATAATGAATCAAATATATTTAATTCGAAATTTCCATATTGCCTTTTAACAATATTATATTCAATAAACCATTTATCGAAATATTGCTCAAACAAAGCATTTACAAATTTATTATCTTTATATTTATTTATTTCATTTAAATAATATGAATGAAAAGCTTTATCTTTAAAAGCATTATCATCAAGTTTTTTTGAATTTATATAACCAATAGGTTCAAAAAGCCCACTTACTGGATTTTTATAAAAATTTCCATCACCATTTTCGGATTTTTGAATATCAAAAACCTGCATCATTACTGACTTCTTCGCATAAAGAGCACAATCAACAATCTGGCAAAATGGTATCTTTTCATCAAAACGATTAGCTATTTCATTTAAAGTAAAAATCTTTGATTCCCTCCTCCCCATACTCTCTAATAGCTCAAGTGAAAGCAATTCCTCAATATATATTATTCCCATAGCCTCTCCGTTCAAATAACCGTTCATTAAATGTGTTCTATAAGAAAGCACATCTAGACTACGTAACATTTGATAAAATAAATGTTTTGTTAATAATTCATCCTTTCCAAGTATTTGCATACTAAATTTTGACATTCCTTGCCATGCCTCACCATTTTTTATCTCTATTAACCATCTATTTCCCTCTGATTTCATCTTAACGTCATACGAAACATCTGACGCAATAAAATTAGCCTTAACAAATTTTTCACCATTTTCCAGTTCCTTCAAATCATCTAATCCAATATGTAATTGAAAATTATCAAAATTATCCTTATTAATTAGAGACAAAACCTCATATTTCACAATATTAATATTCCGAGATTTTACGCTACCTAATATCACAATACATACACCAAAAATAACTATAAAAATAATAATCTTATAAAAAATATATTTTCTCTGTTTTTTACTTTTCAATTCCAAAATTTCTTTTTTAAAGAATTGTATCAGTATCTACAAAGGAAATCATAGCATGAGGTGATTTTTCCTTTAATTTATGTATTAAACTCATAAGATTCTTCATATCATTTACCTTAACCATCACGCGCGCTTGAACCATATTATCCTCAAAATCCAATCTTCTTAAGTTAGATGATATTGAGTTTTCTTTAATTATTTCCAATAAATTATTATTGCCTTCCTTAACAAATTTATCTTCCTTATCTTCAAAACTAATCATAAAATTATGCTTTTTTTGATTTGGCATGATTTTATATCGAACCACTAACATAAGATAAATAAATACCACTACAACAATTGCCGGCAATCTATGATCCGCCCCCAAGGCCAATCCAATTACAAGAGCAAGGAAAAGATATATTAATTCTTCAGGCTCCTTAATTGCCGAACGAAAACGAACAATAGATAAAGCACCCACAAGCCCCAAAGATAAAGCAAGAGATGATTTAACCACTGAAATAATAAGAACAGTAATTATGGTTAAAAGAGGAAAAACATTACCTAAACTATTTTTATTTGAAATAGTCTGAGAATAATTAAAATAAAGATACCTAACAACAAGCGATAAAATCAATCCAAGCACAAGATTTATTACCAACTCATCAATTGAGAGATTAGACGGAGATGCCATCCCTAAATTTAAAAATTCATTCATAGATATAATAATTATATAAAATTAACCTGAGCAGCGCCACCAGTTACAGCGTTTTCTGCCTCAAAATTCCAATCGCTATTATAACCTTTTGTGTCAAATTTTCTACCCTTTGAGATAATAAAATATTGATAAGTTTTAGGTAAAACTTTAATTTCGCTATTTACTCCATCACCGAAATCACGATTACTATAAAGAATTTGCTCATCCTTCACTTTTTGATCTTCCAAATCCAAAATTTGATTTCGATTTGAATCCACAAATATCTCAAATTCACCATTTTCATCATATATAACTCCATTTAAATTCATTTTCGCAGCTGAAAAACCCAAAGACGTCAGTTTTAAACCCAAAGTTTTCGAATCAATCACATTAAAACTTACATCGATTTTACTATCTTTTAACTGATTTTTAACATTCGCGTACCTGGAAACCATCATCTCTTTATAAACTCCAGACCATTTATTAAAAGTAATATTCGGAATCTCCTTCTTTTTATCTTTATACATAGCAATCTTAATAAACTCAAATTTATCATCCATATATCGTAAATCATCATTCAAATTATTTTCATTATTCAAATAATTCCACAACACTTTATTTCTTTCAAACATATATTCAGGATACTGTAAAACATAAGAAGTAAGCACATTATTATTTAAATCAATTTGTTCATGATCTTGTTGCGCAGTATCCCACGGAAAAAAAATAAATTTTCTTTTTTTTGGATCAAAATAAGTAATAATATTTCCACCACTGGACTGATGAGTAGAATTAACCAAAACAGAATGCGCATTCCATTTAATAAAGTTATCAATATCAATTATTCTTTCAGGAGGAATATCATCCTTTATGCTCTCCAAAAGTAAAGATATCTCACTCATATCCTTTTTTTTCATGTTAGGACTAGCCACATTTTTTTGCCAATAATTAGGAGATTCAAAAGCATTAAGCCCAGAACCACTATCAGATTCATTTTTATAAACATTCCCATTTAAATCTAAATTATTTCTCGTCAAAAAAGCCGGAGTAGCCTGCTCAATCATAAAATAAAGACCCTGATATTCACCATTGATAAAAAGTTTATAAAAATCAGTATTAAAAGTTATAAGTCCAAGTTTTTTTGCAATATAATGAGAATAATCCTCAGAAATATAGCCTCTATCCTCAGGCAAAATCAGATGAAAACTAGTCATATCATTAAATTTCTGATTATCAAGTATGCTAAGACGAATAGATTTTTTAGGATAAATCCAATGATTTTCACTATCACCGCGATATTTAAATTCTATATTATATTTATTATCCAACGCGATTAGCACACCATCCTCCTTCTTCTTTTTAGGAAGAGCAAGATTTAAATTAATAATTTTTTTCCAAGGAATCTCTAAATATAAAGAAGTAACCTTATCTCCTTTAAAAAACGCATCAACAAAATAAAGATCAGTTATTTTTAAAGCCCTTTTAGCAAATCCGACTACTCCCGGATAATTCTCAACAATATAAAAATGAATATTTGGCCTCTTTGAAACAAACTGATATGCACTTAATAAAACACCTAAAGACAATATTACTGCTAAGAAAACTGCTATTATTTTCTTTTTCATTGATATAAAAAACTTTTTAATTAAACATATTCTAGCAAAAAGACTTCCAAAACCCAAAAATACAAAAAGAATACCCCCATTATACCAAACCGGCTGAGTATGAAGGCTTCAAAGTCCCGGATGTGCTGCTTTCGGGTAATCATGCTGAGAAAGTTTATCCGATTACACTATCACTCCACCTAAATTTACTTTGCACTTCACTCCAAGTAAACCTCGGATAATACTTAAACATTAAATGCCATTGCGCTCATTTCATTACCACTATATACTTACTTTAATCATTAATTCCAAACACTATGTCACAAAAAAACAAGTTTGCCTATATCATCATCCTAATAGCAATCGTAGGAGCAGGTTTTTACTTTTTTCAACAAAATAAAGAAAAACCAATTACAGAAACTCAGATCGAAGAAAACCAAAATTCAGTTACCCAAATGCAAACATTTTCAAACACAAATTATTCTTTTGAATATCCACAAAATTATGTAGTTAAAAAAGAAATTGAACCAGAAAGAATAGATGTTGTTGGTAAAAATGGAAAGTTATCAATTTTCCAACTAAAAAGTCCATCCGGTGAAAGAGTAACTGATTTTGGCTTTGGCGGAACTGATGCAGAGAAAATACCCGAAAAATTAAAAATCATTGAAAACGAGCAAACTTGGTTTAACGTATGGCTGTATTACGAACCAAGTGACAAAACGACAGAAGAAGAACTTTTAGCTATTTATGATTCAATTGAGCTAAAGTAAAATGAGCTCAACATCAGCTAACAAGATATAAACGGTTCCACCTATATTACACGGGGTGTCCGCTTTCAACGTATTATATATCCGCGCAACATCACATATACCTAGCGCTATATAAAATAATCACTTAGCATATTCTCAGGAATAAATTATGAAAAATATATTATTTTTATGCAGTCAAAATAAATTAAGAAGCCCAACAGCAGAAAAGATATTTAAAGAAAATAAAAATATTAATGTCCAATCTGCAGGATTAGACATTGATGCAAAAAATAAAATTACTAATGAATTAATCGATTGGGCAGACTTAATCCTTGTAATGGAAAAACGACATAAAAATAAATTACAAAAGAAATTTAAAAAAAATTCAAAAGGGAAAAAAATATTTGTTTTAAATATCCCTGATGAATATGATTATATGGATAAGGGATTAATTACTGTTCTAAAAAGAGTAGTTCCAAAATATATTAATTAATTGTTTTAAGTCGCAATTACTTCGTGCAACAAGGTATAAACAGTTGCGTTCAGTCATTTCACTCCTTCATTGCACAGGTGTACGCTTTCAACGTATTATACATCCGCACAACATCGCTTATACTTAACATTGTACAAAATATTGAAAAAACTCAGCAATCAATATAGTATTAAACCACTCTAACAAAACACTTATGAGTATAACATTTAAATTAGAACAAGACGGAAAAAAATGGCATGCCTATTGTCCGGAGCTGCATAGCTGCCACACTTTCGGCTCAACAAAAAAAGAAGCATTGGCTCACCTTAAAGATGCCGTAATGCTTTATATGGAAGATGAAATCGATAATCAATCTTTAAAAGCCGTTATCACAGTAATTGAAGTGAATAAGCCAAAAAAGAAAAGTCATGTCTAAATACAATCTGACACCAAGCAAATTAATAAAACTTCTAAGAAAACATGGCTTTGTTTTTAGTAGACAAAGTGGTAGCCATGCTATTTTTAAAAATGAGCAAAAGAATCTAAAAGTGGTAGTACCAATTCATAACAAAGATATTCCCAAAGGCACGTTATGTGCCATCCTTAAAGATGCAGACATTCAATTATAATTTTTTCAATTTTTCCTATAACACTGAATATCTGGTTACGTCCGCCGCGGCGGACTCCACCCAAATTTACTTTCCACTACTTTCCAAGTAAACCTCAGTTATTCATGAAAACTATCCGAAATAAAAAATTCTCTTAGTTTAATGCCAATATAAACCAAGTCACTTTTTCCATCATACAAAATGAAGACGAAATAGAAATTTTACGAAACAGATCAGGAAAATACAATGACTTCATTTATACATACGAAGAATCAACAATAGATCTGTTAAAGAAAAACTTCAGGCTTCCGGATAGTTTATATTTAATAGCAAAAATTAATGGTGAATTTGTCGCTTTCTGTTCAATAGATTGCGATTGGTGGGAAGATAACTACTTCATGATTCGTGAAATTATTGTAGAACCCAATTTTCAAAAACAAGGAATAGGAAAAACAATAATGGAGAAATGTATCAATCATGCGAAAAAAACTCAATACTGCAACCACTCAATAACCGGATAAAAATTTTTCCGCCACTTAGTCATCCATTGAGAAACCAGCCATTCACCCGGGGACACACCCTCTCCAAAAACAAAACTCTTAATCGGCTTCAAATAAACAGATTCATCTTCTCCAAAATAATTATAAATTCTATCTTGCTTTAAAGAAGCTTCAGATAAGTCTATCAGATCACGAGCAATATCAAGCAACTTCCTCCCCTGAATCGACGACTGTAAACCTGACCTAGCAACATCCCGGCGTAATTGCATAAAATCTTCATGCGACCATCCTCTAATCAATTTATCACAAATATTTAAGGCATCTTTATTGTAAATAAGTCCTTTAAGCATAGCCGGAACACTTGGAACCAAATAAGGGGGCAAACTATCAATACATCTAAGCTCAATAACCGACTTCACTTTTACATCTTTCCAAAAAGTTTTCATATGTAAATCAAAATCATCCCAAGTGGCTTTATGGCCCATATAACCATTTTTCAAATACTCACCGAAAGTACCATCACAAGAAATCCACTCATCATTTTTCTTTAGTAAAACCAAAGGCATAGACAATATATGCTCAATCCAAGCGTCAAACCCAAAATCAGAATTATAAATTTTAGAATCAAATTGGAATTGTGGCAAATTGTTGTTATAGGCAACGTTTGATCTAAAACCAACAAAATTATCAAACCTGCCCTTTGAAAAAGGGGAACATGAAAAAATTGCACTCAAAATAGGTGATATCTTCACTAAAACTCTCGATTTCCGAGCAAAATCTTCCTCTGAATCATAATCAAAATTAATATGAATCCCCGCAGTCTTTTTAAACCAAGCCAAAGCATAATCATTCCCATCTTTATGACTCAGCTCTTTAAAATAGTTAGCCAACTTTATCTTCCTCTCTTCCGGCAATTCCTCAATTTCCCTGTTAGTACTGAAAGGATGATAACCAATCCCCAGCCAATAAATGCCATAAATTTTAGAAATCTCAGAAACTTCATTTTGATGTATCATAAACTCCCTAACCAAATCATGCATAGAATCATGTTGGGAGCCGGCCAATTCTATTCTTCCATCAGACTCCAAATTCAAAGTTGCACCTCCCCTTTGCATTTGCAAAATATAGCGACCGGTTTGTTTAGTAATCTGCCAACCCAATTCTTCATACAACTTTCCCAAGATAGCAAGATACCCACTTCGCCCCCTATATCTTGGAGGAGCATTTTTATCAGCCCTTAAGCCAATCTTCTCCACCTCAATCCCCATTTTTTGCTGATCCTTACAACTATTAACAAAAAAACGTTTTATCTCAATCACCGTTAACTCATCCATAAAATCAAAATTATTATTAAAATTAACACACAACACAGCAAAAAATAGCACATCAAATTTAAATCAACTAATCATCCAAAATTTTAGAATGTCTAAAAAAGGTTAGTTAAATGAACAAATTTACATAACTCAAACCCAAATATCAGAATAATTGAATTCATCTCCGCTCCAGGTTAGTGTATATTTTCAATATCACAACTTCTTATAAAAACACTAAAGTTAGCTAAAATAACCAATTTTTAACTACTAAATAATATGAAGAAATACAAAGTTCATCGCATAGACGTCAAAAGTGACGATATGCAAGATAAATTGGAACAGTTCCTAAATGAACTTAATGGAGAAGTGCTTGCAGTAATTCCAAATGTTAAACCAACTTTCCAATTCATGGGAGCAACAGCAAAAGTTGACTTTCTATTAATTGTGGAAAAAATAGCGCAATAATAGCCCTCGAATATAATTAGCAATTTTATCTATGCAAAAACCAATCTCAAAAATCAAACTCATCGTCCAATTCATAGTATCAATCCCCGTCATGATACTGATTTTATTCTGGCCAGCCGGCACATTAAATTGGCCTGAAGCCTGGATTTATCTGGTATTACAATTAGGCTTTTCCACAGCCGTCGCCATATATCTAAACAAACACGACCCCTCCCTGCTACAAAAAAGAATGCAAATGAGAATTCCACCAAAATTATGGGACAAAATAATCGTGATACCTTTTGGACTGGCAATGATCGCCCTATTAATCGTACCGGGATTTGATGCAATCAGATACGGCTGGAGCGATATCCCCTTTTATTTTGAAATAATCGGCTTCATCGGTTTCATCATCTCTTCATATTTATTATTTTTAGTAATGAAGGAGAATACCTACCTCTTAAAAACCGTCGAAATCCAAAAAAACCATAAAGTCGTCCAAACAGGGCCCTACGCATATGTAAGACATCCAATGTATTCCGCGGTAATAATCATGGTTTTCTCAATTGCCTTAGCGCTCGGCTCATTATACACTCTAATCCCTGCATTTTTAGCCTCTTTATCCTTGGCAATAAGAACCTCTCTCGAAGACTTAACTCTCCAAAAAGAACTCACAGGTTACAAAAATTACACAAAAAAAGTAACTTACAAACTTATCCCCCATATTTGGTAAATCCCTAAATTCGTGCTAAAGATAACAATATCAATATTTTTTTATAAAACAAAAAAATGAAAAACAAATTCGCTATTATCGTAGTACTTATTGTAGCTGCCCTCGCAGCCTATACATTAATGTATGGGCCATTCAGCAAAAAAGTGGATCAACCAACAGAGCAGCCCGCAGTAACCGATAATTATAAATACCAAGAAACAAAAGACTTGGTCGCACTTGTACAAGATGCCGTTAAATTAGTAGAAGAAAAAGGCGAAGATTCTTTTACCGATTTCGAAACACCAGGAAGCAAATGGCTGAATGAAGACATGTATGTTTTCGTTCTTGACGAAGAAGGAAACATGGTTTTCCACGTTGATCCAAAGCTCAAAGAAGAAAACCAAATCAATTTAAAAGACAGCAGCGGCAAACCGATTGTTAAATGGTTTTTACAAGAAGCCCTAGAATATGAAAAAGGCGAAGGTTGGACTCATTACCAATGGCCAAAACCGGACACAGCAATTGAAGAATGGAAAACCACCTATGTAAAAAAAGCACAAGCACCTTCAGGCAAAAATTACGTTGTAGGTAGCGGAATCTATAATGCAAAAATGGAGAAACAGTTTTTAGTTGATGAAGTAAAAGACGCAGCCGAGCTCCTCGAAACCGAAGGCCTGGCCGCTTTTGACAAATTAAGAGACCCTGCGGGAGAATTCATTTACAAAGATACCTATGTATTTGTCTCCAATATGGATGGAGTTGAACTGGTTAACCCCGCGTTCCCTGAACTTGAAGGGCAAAATATCACAGATCTGCAGGATATAAATGGCAAATATCTACAACAAGCAATTCAAGATTCAGTAAAAGACACCGAAGAAGGATGGGCCGATTACATGTGGCCAAAACCGGGCGCCACAGAGAGCACTCTAAAAAACAGCTATATCAGAAAAGTTAAAGTGGGAGAGGAATATTACATTGTGGGCAGCGGATCATATCTTGAGTAAAAGATCTCCAAATAAAACCACATTTCACAATTAAAGAGCACAAATGTTACAATCATCTGTGCTCTTTACAAAATATCAAACATAAAAAATAATCCTTAACAAAACCCCCATGCCCACAACTTCAACCAACAATTTCGCCAAAAATATCCCCAAAGCCGAGCTCCATTTGCATATCGAAGGGAGTTTTGAGCCCGAACTGATGTTTGAAATTGCCAAGCGCAATAATAAAGAAATTAAATATAAATCGGTTGAGGAGATTAAAAACGCCTACAATTTCAGCAATCTGCAAGATTTTCTGAACATTTATTATGAAGGAGCAAGCGTCCTAATCCAAGAACAAGATTTTTACGACCTAACCTGGGCCTATCTGCAAAAAATTCATTCGCAAAATGTCATTCACACCGAAATATTCTTCGACCCTCAAACCCACACGGATAGAGGAATAGAATTTGGCACGGTTATTAAAGGAGTAAGTCGAGCCTTAAAGGATGCCGAAAAACTGGGCATCAGCTCAAAACTAATAATGTGCTTCCTGCGGCATCTTGATCAAGAAGCCGCAATGAAAACACTTAACGAAGCCTTGGAATACAAAAGTTTAATTACCGCAGTGGGTCTGGATTCATCTGAAGTCGGCAATCCTCCTGCAAAATTTCAGCAAGTATTCGAAAAAGCCAAAGAAGAAGGACTGTTAACCGTAGCCCACGCCGGAGAAGAAGGCCCGGCCCAGTACATTTGGGAAGCGCTTGATTTACTAAAAGTTTCTCGAATAGATCACGGCAACCATTCACTTGATGACGAGAAACTCGTTGAAGAATTAGTCAAACGCAAAATGGCATTAACGGTCTGCCCTCTCTCAAATCTAAAACTACAAGT
>JAHJTR010000142.1 GCA_018829865.1 Patescibacteria group bacterium
ACTTCTATGGCATCGTAATTGTCATATTTATCATACGCTTTTTTGCCTTTAATTTCTTTGTGCTTGCTGTATTTTAAATTGTTGGACAGGGTCATCAACTGCAATGGCTGGTGACGGCGACCATGGTCAATATTGGTAAACCAACAAACATTACGGAACTTCACTAGGCCTGTTTTTTCATCATAAACCCCTGAAGCAAAGTCACGCGTATTCGGCGTAAAGAAATATGCATTGCCAGATTGAAAACCATTTCCCAGCCACAACCTATTTGCTTTTATCAACGGAAAAATCTCCTTATATGTAATCGCGTTCATACTGCCAATAATCACGAACTTTTTATCATACTCAAAAAGTTGCTTCACATACTCGCGGAACAGACTGAACGGTGGATTAGTTATCACGATGTCGGATTGTTCCAATAATTCCACGCACTCGGGACTCCTGAAATCGCCGTCTTTTTCTAACGGTGTCCATTCGTTGTGCTTGTTTGCCTTCAACTGCTTGGCGACATCCTTCAGGTTGAACTCACCGTCGCAATCTATGTCATGCACTTCGTTAATAATAAATTTATTGGCATTTACCTTTGGACGACCTTTTGATTTCGTGAGTGTCTTGTCATCACCAAATAGCTCTAGTTGCGTATTGGCAACGGGCGAGGGTTTGTAACTGGTAGTGATAAGCTGTTTCAATCCAAACTTGTTGAAATTAAGTACAAAATAGCGAAAAAAATTGCTCTCGAACGGATCGTCGCAATTACAATACACCACTTTGCCACGAAATACATTTGGGTTGTATTCCAAATACGCTTCAATCTCTTTTTGAATATCGCCGTACTGGGTATAAAACTCGTCATTCTTTGCGCTTTTTGCGTTTGTAAGATTTTTATTTGCCATATTTTGTTAAATTGGATTATTATATTGTATTTATTTTCCCCTTAAAATTAAAATTATTTTTGTAGCGGAGCGTAAAAAACACCATATTACCATCTAAAAATACCTTTTTTACACTAAAAAATCAATGGCTCAACCACATTGAGCCATTGAACTGTAATCGGCTCAGGGGGTTGAGCCGTTTATATAAAATGGAAAAAATGAATTTAGCAGTTAAATTTTTGTCAAAGCACGGAATAATTACTAAAAGCAATCATACCCAAAACAAAATAGAGAACAATCAATATTGGCACAAGCATAAAAACAATAGGCACAATTTTTTGACTTCCATTCAATCGTTTTATATATCTAATATTGAGATACAACAAATATGCAACACCAATTAAAATCAAAATCAATAAATAATTAGAGTTAAAATCAATAATCTCCAATTTGGTTTTATTTTCTATATAAAACCAAGGCAACAAAAAAAATACAATAATTGAAACAACATTCCTATAAATTAAATTTTTCATAATTTTTCTTTTAATTTTAATATACAATTGATCTTAAAATATTCCAATCCAAAGTATTATCTGGAACACGATTATAAATCTTCACAAACTCCATAATGCCTTGAATCTCTTTTTCCAAGTCCCTTTTCTCTGGACGCAATCCATACGCAATCATGACCCTCCTACGCTCTGAGTACAGAGCTACGGAGGGCAAGTCCCTAATCCTTTGCTCAGCAGACGCGCTTCTTTGAACAGGAACTTGATTTGTCGCGATGCGAATAACATCATTCCAATCGTCCTCTGTTTCTGGAAAACGATTAAATGCTTCCTTGAAAGAATAAATAACCCCAGCGCGCTCCCCTATTCCAAGAACATCAGTGCTCTTTGTGCCATAACAAACAAAATTTGTTGTCTGCGAATCAAAACCATACTTTTGTGTCACAGATTTTTCTTGTTCAATATTACGCTCTTTGCCAAGATAATCCATAAGCATGTCAATATCCGCGTTTTTCAATGCGCCTAAAATATCATCATTAGAATATTGCTCATTTTTTGGACGCTCAATTTTAATGCCTAAAACCTCTGGCGCTTCATTTGATGAAGGAGTTGGTGCATTAATAAATGGAGTTAGAATAACAGACGCAGAAGCAACTCTGATTGTTTCTGAATTATAATTCTCAAGATTCCCTGCCCTGTCTTTTGATCTATAAAGAACAGTTGTTTCGCCTATTGAACTAATTATAACTGAATTCGCGTAATTATTCCATGTATCACCATTATCCAAGCTATATTCTGTCTTTAAAATCCCCGAATTATCATCAATCGCGGACAATGTAAACACAGCAGATGATGTGCCTCCTGTTGTTCTGATTGTGGTTATTGGCTTTGTCATGTCCTCAGATTCTTGACTACTTAAAACAGATGAGACAGAAACCGTCTGAAAACTGCCAGACCCAGATTCATCAACTTGCAGAACAGTTGAAGACACATTTTCAGATAAAGTAATTACTGCCTCTGATTCTGTGTTCACTGGAATATCACTATAATATGCAGTTTCAATCACTTCACTGTTCTCAACTTTTGACACGCGCAAACTAAATGTCCCACTGTCAGTGCCGTCCAGTTCAACACGATATTCTGCTCCGCCTGATTCAGGTAAAAATACAAATTTATTTTCCCCGATTTCCTCATACACAACACCAGATATATTATATTCAATATCTCCATTCTCTCCCCTACCAACATGATTTCCCTCACTGTCATAAATATGCAGATTAACAGGAGAATGCACGGAAACTAATTTTCCTGCTACAACGCACTGGGATGAATCTTGCGTTGCGCTATCTGATAAGCTGATTTCAGAACTAGTGATAATGTCAACGATTAAATCCTTAATTCCGCTTGCGCTCGGCATTGTGGAATGTTGCACACCATTAAAATAATATGTCTTATTACTTGGCGTATTAATTGCCTTAGAACTTGCCAATGGAACTGTGCCATCGCCTTCAAACAACAAAGCAGAATACTCTTCAGCGCTACGCTTGATTATTGTTGTAATCGTAGGCGTATTACATCCATTGATATTGTAAGTATTAATTCCGCCTACATCAAAATTATCCAAATTATTATGAAACTCATCCGCGCTCGCAAGCAGAATTGGATTTAATCCAGAATCTTTCAAAAACTGCTCTGTTCTATCAAAATCAAATACATCTGATTGAGTGTGGTCATAGTAATAATAACTGCTTTGGTTTATAAACTCTCGGCTTGGCAATAATTCATAAATTGCCGGCATGTTTTGGGATATATATTTTATGCGATCTGAACTCAAAAACGGAAAAATAATTTTCATGCTCAAATTATCTCCAAACAGCAATGTCTTTGCGGCCTGCGTTGCGCCAAGATGAGGAGTGCCGATAAAAACTAATTTATCTATTAAATAATGACTATTGTCTAAAACATATTGCTTTGCCAAAAGTCCGCCCATTGAGTGCGCAACTATGTCAATATTCTGGCTTCCTGTTTCGTCTAAAATAGTATCAATTTTGTATTTTAATGATTGCGCGCTTGTCCGAATATCTAATCGCCAATCGTACGGAAATACAAATAAATCAGTATTTTCGGAATACCCTGCATTAAAAAATTCATTTACTAATCCTTCAAATATGTCTTTTGTAATTATAGGCTTTCTAATAATATCCCCAGTAATTACCTGATTGTCATTTATTGTTCCATCATAGTTCATGTCTAGAATATTCATGAAATCATCACCTGCATCTGTTAACATGTTTATTATATCCGGCCAAATCAAATCATCCCCCTTCCATAACTCCGTCCCCATAATCCCAGGAACTAAAATCACTGGCACAAACCGAACTTCAAATCCCAATTCCCCACTCTCTGGCAGACGAACAGCGATTTCGCCGTCAGACGCCTCAAAATGATAAGCATACTCGCCCTTGCCAAATGCATCACTATTAGGCGCAAACTCAAAA
>JAHJTR010000018.1 GCA_018829865.1 Patescibacteria group bacterium
AGTGATAGGCAATAAACCTGTGATAGTGGTTATTGTGGTGAGAATGATGGGTTGTAATCTCGTTTTGCCGGCTTCCATGATAGCGGCTTCAATCTCCATACCTTCTTCTTTTCTATTTCGATTGATTTTGTCGACTAAAATGATGGCGTTGTTAACTACAATTCCCGCCAAGGCAACTACTCCTATAACACCCGGAAAACTAAGAGGTTGATTGACCATTACAAGGCCGGGGAATACACCAATCAAAGCTAAAGGGATGGTCATCAAAATGAAGATCGGTTGGCGGTACGACTTAAATTGGAGCACAAGAAGCGCTGCGATCATTAGCACTCCGAGGATCATGGCTTTGAACATATCATTGAAAGACTGCTGTATGTCCTCTTGCTCGCCGCCATAGGTGATGCTGTATTCACTTGGTAAATTGAGGTCGTTAATTTTTAGAGTGGCTGCGGTAACTATTTCTTGTGCTGTTGACCCTTCGGTTGTGTAACTTGTTACTTTAACGATTTTTTCGCCTCCTTTATGCTCGATGCCTGCTTGGTTTTTGACGAAGGTTTTTGTAACCAATGAGTTTAGTGGGATGTCGCCAAATGCAGTCGCGATTGTTAAGCCATCAATCACACTAAAATCTGTGCGAGATGTTTTGTCGGTTACGGCGTTGCCGTCTTGATTTAGACTGTATCTAACCGTTACATCAATATCTTTACCGTTGTTTTTAATTGTTGTTGCTGTGAATCCGCTGATTGCGTTTCGTAATGTCATCGCTAATTGAGAGGTGTTCACTCCATAAAGTTGGGCTTTGACTCTGTCTACATTAAAGACGAATTCACCATTGGCTTCTTTTATACTCATTTCGATGTTTCTGGTGCCCGGGGTTTTTTCTAGAATTCCCATGATATCTCTTGCAACGCTTTCAAGGCCTACTAAATCTTCTCCTGTAATGTTGACCACAACAGGTGCGCTTGAGTCCGGGCCTGATGAGATTCCTGTTACTCGTACTTTTGCGTCTGTTAGTTTGGGTAGAGTTTTTGCATATCTCTCTATCATAGGAATGCTTGATTCTGTTCTATCCTCCTTAAGATTAATAATAATATGACCTAAATAAGCGCTATTGATTGATTCGTTGCTGCCCGCCATTGATGCGGAACCGATATTTGTGGTGAAAGATTGAATGTTTGGATTCTTGTAAAGCTCTTCCTCGATTTTTGTGACTTCGGTATTTGTAGCTTCCAGAATTGATCCGACTTTGTTTTCTATATCAATATAGATCAGATCTTGATCTTCGGCGGGGAACATATTTATTGGTAATATTCCTTTTATTGGCAGCATGAAGCTTAAAGCAAGTAGTATTGGTAAAGCTATAAATACTAAGCGCCTTGACGCTTTGCTTATAAGTAGTTTTCCTAGTGATTGCTCGTATCTGATTCCTATTTTATCGATTATGCTGACTTTTTTTCGTTTATTGTCTTTTTGCGGTTTGAAATAGCGTCCTCCAAGAGTTGTGACAATTCCGAGGGCAACGAAAAGTGAAGCTAATAGTACTATACTTACCGTGATTGGTATTGTTCTGATGAATTTACCCATAATCCCCGATGTTAAAGCCATTGGGGCGAAGGCGAATACTGTTGTTAGGGTTCCTGAAATTAAGGGGGTTTTGAATTCTCTTACTGTCGCGACTGCGGCTTGTTTTGGGGTTTTGCCGGTTTTTATGTGGCGGTTAATCCCCTCCGTTATCACAATTGTTCCGTCTACTAGTATTCCAAGTGAAAGTATAAGTGAGAATAATGTTAGAAAGTTTAATGTGTAGCCGATGCTGTTAAGTATGAAAAATGTTATTAGGAAGGTTAGAGGGATGGATAATCCTGCGGTTATTGATTCTCTGAATCCAATGAAGATAAAGAGAATGATTGTGATAATAATAATTGTTTGAATGCCGTTTGTTGTGAGAGTGTTTAAGTCGTTGATTGTGTATTTTGCGAAATCTTGGGTTGTTTCGATAACTACGCTTTCGGGTAGACTTTCTTTTTTGAAACTATCGATCTTTTCTCGGATTTTTTCGACAATTGTTAAGATGTTGCCTCCGCTGACTTTATATACGTTTAGTGAAACTGATGGCAGCGATTTTTTGCTTTTGATGCTTAGTCTGGAAACGCTGGTTTTTTCGGAGTAGCCATCGATAACGGTTGCGACGTCTTTTACTGTTATTACGGCATCACCGATTGTTTTTATGGGGATGTTTTTGACGTCTTCGGCGGTTTCGAGGCGGCCGGCGAATCTTAATGCGAAGTTTTCTTCGGCGGTTTCGATGTTTCCTGAAGGGATGTCGGTGTTGGATCCGCTGATGGCATTGGTTATTTGTGTTAGGGCTATGCCGAATTGGTCCAGCTTGATTTTGTCGGCTATTACTTTGATTTCGCGTTCTTGTCCTCCCATAACATTAACTTTGGAAACGCCTTGCAAGCGCTCGATTTCGTCTTTTAGATCTTCGCCATATCTTTTTAACTGGGCGACATCAAAGGGGCCGCTAAGCGAGAAAGTT
Source organism: Patescibacteria group bacterium (assembly GCA_018829865.1). Lineage (GTDB taxonomy): Bacteria > Patescibacteriota > Gracilibacteria > UBA1369 > JAHJTR01 > JAHJTR01. The sequence goes on from JAHJTR010000018.1 coordinate 2,540, forward strand.
AGTATTGGCTGATCGGAAAAACTGATTTGTTTGACGAAAGGATCGGTGGCGTCATCGGGTAATTCTGATTTAACTTCGTCGATTTTGTCTTTTAAGTCGGCGATGGTTTCTTTTGAATCGCTGTTAACGTCGAATTCCACTACTACCGTGGAAATTCCGCTTCTTGAGGTTGAAGTTACGGTGCTTACTTTGTCCATGCTTAATATTTTGTCTTCAATTGGGCCTGAGACTAATTCTTCAACATCTTTTGGGCTGGCTCCGGGGTATCCTGTGCTTACAAAGGCGACTGGGAAGTCAATTTCGGGGCTGGATTCTTTGGGGATTTGAATGGCTGAGAATATTCCTAAAAGTACGCAGGCCCAAATAATGATAGACGTGAATCTATAATTGCGGATAAAAAATTCCCAAACGCTTTTTTTTTGCAATTCTTTCATAGTGTTTAATTTACTTTGACTTCATCACCCTCATTTAGGCCTCTTACTGAAGATGCTATTTTGTCGCTATCGTTTAATCCTCCTAAAATCTCAACTTTATCACCTATAATTTTGCCGACTTGAATTTTTTTGGAAGTGATTTTATTGTTGGCGTCGATTGTGAACACATAATTATCGGTGTCGGTTACCTTGATCGATTTGATTGGAAGATAAAATCTGGGATCATTCTGCTCGGCGGACGTGATCTTGATTGCCAAATCGACAAATTCGCCAACCGTAACGAGCGGATTTTTGTCATTAATAATGATTTCAATCTCAATTTTTTTGGTTTGAGGGTCGATGCGAGGGGCAATTGCTGTTACCTTGCCGTTAATCTTATTGTTGATGATAACCGGTGAGCCCGGGTCAACGAGGCTTAGGTCGACGTGGCTGATGTAAGCCTTGATGATAAGGGAGTTTTCATTTACTAAAGATGCGACTATTTGGCCCGGATTGATAATATCGCCTTTTTCGATGGGTACGGCGGCTACTGTTGCGGTGAAAGGGGCTTTGATAAAGGCTTTATTGCGGTTTTTGAGTATGAGGCCGTAAGCGGCTTGGGCTTCTTTGATGCCGGCTTTTAGGCCTGCAAGATCGACTCCTCGGGGGGTGGCAACTGCTATGTCGTAGCCTGCTTTGGCTTGATTAAGGGCTGCTTGTGCTACTATTACGCTTGTTTGCGCTGCTATTGCGGTTTGCTCGTTTTGTTGTTTGAGGCTATTGATGTTTTCAAGGGCTTTTTCCAGATCAAGATCTAGGCTGTCGCCGGTTGTTTTTGAGGCTAATTCTGAGTTGATTATGGCTTGTTCTCCTGCTTGATAGGCTCTCAGTTGTCCGTTGATTGATTGGATTTGGCCGTCGATGGTCATTTTGAGACCGTTTAGGGCGGTGTCGTTGAATCCGCTTTTGACTATTGTGTTGTCTAATACTTTGCGCAGGCTGCTCAATACTGTAGACATTTGGTTAAGACTTTTTTCGATTTCTTTGGATTTTGCTATGATTTCGTCTTTATCGTTGCTGCCGGCGATTTGTGAGTAGGTTGTTTCTACACTTTTAATATATTCAACAATTACGTCGAATTCATTTTTTAGATTGTTGAGGGATCTGAAGTCTTTTGCGCCCAGAACGTCTTCGTATGCATCGTTGCTTGATGCTTCTCCCGGTTCTTTTCCTAGAATGTTTCCGGCTTCGTTGAGCGATGTTTTTATGGCGTCGACGTTTTGTTTCAAAGTTATTTTGAAGTTTTCGTAGGAGTTGTCGATGCCTTGGTCTTTTCCTGTTTCGTCGTTTTGAATAGCTAATTTTAGCTTTTCAATGCCGTTTTGTGCTTGATCGACGGCGTTTTTATTGGCGATAATTGTTTGAGTTAGTCTGGCTTGGGTTTGGAGTAGGCCTGCTTCTGCTTGTTCTATTCCGGCTTGAGCACGTTTGACTTCTTCATTGCTGACTCCCGCGATTCTTAAATCGAGATTTGCCTGCATTCTTTCGATTGTTGCCGAGGATTGGGCTAATTGACTGTCTATTGAGTCGTGATTGATTTCGGCTATTAATTGTCCGGTGGTTACTTTGTCGCCGATAGTGGCGTTTAATAAATCGATTTTACCTGATGTTTCAGCTCTTAAATCGATTTGATTCGAGGATTTTACTGTCCCGACCGCTTTAACCACAGCTTCGGATTCTTTATAGTCGCTGGCGTTTATTAGGCTTACTTGTGCTATTACCGGGATTTGTTCTTCTTTGATTGCCATCTGTTTTTGTCGTTCTATAATTCTGTATGTCAAAATTCCTCCTACAATAACTAAAATTATTGCGATGATGATTTTGCCGAGATGGTTTTTGATGAGTGACATAAGGATTAATGCGGTGAAATTGTAAGAATATGGATAATGTGTTCGAAGTAGGTATTTAATAGCAAAATCGTAATGTTGTCAAGGTTTTTGGGGATGAGTGTTTGTGCGTAAAATGCTTATTTTATCTTGTTTTTTATTCATTTAGAGGAGGGGAATGATTTTGTTTGGGTTTAAGGCTTTTTATGTCAAAAATGGCTGATTGCCGTTGTTTAATGGAATTAGGAGATATATTTTTATTTGCTTTTTTTTGCGAAAGGCTATATAAATTTAATAGAGGGATAAAATTTAAATTATATGAATCTAGTTTACTCACAATTTGGAGGAGAGCAGGAGGGGTTTTTTGCTGAGAGAAGGTTGGTTTGGGATTTGGATGAGAGAGGATGTGATTTATTGGGGTCTAAATTGATGGGGACTGTTGGTTTTGGGGGGTGTGCTGAGAAGAAGATTCCTAGCCCGATGATGACTGCGATGGAGAGGTTTAGTGAGGGGATGGCCGAAGGGTGGGCTTCTGTGGAAACTGAGAAGTCTCGATTGGACGGTAAAAATGATGCTTTTAGGGATATGAGGGCTATTTTACTCAATAATCCAGCTTTGTTAAGACAGTATATGGGCACAAGAGAGGAGATAAGAGAGAAAGTTTTTTAGAAAAAGATAATTTAGGGGATCTAGATAATTGCCTGAGAGGGCTTTTTTAAATATTGAATAAAATTAAATTTGTCAACTTGTCATAATTCTGTTAAGAAGGATTATGAGTAATTAATAAAAATAAATGTGATGGAAAAAATGAAGGGTAATGGTGTTGAGGAGAGTTTGGTTCTGTCTGAGGTGGATGAAGGAGATGCATGTAACTCTTTGGTAGTCGCTGATAAAAGGCTTTCTGATGTTTTTGAAAATCTTGGTTCTAGATTGTCTGATTTGAGTGAGGCTGTTAGAAGTGTGATACCTGGCATTGCTGATAAATATGATGGTTTTATTCGTATTTTGAAGGAAATGGAGTCGTTGGCGCATAATGATGAAGATGTGAGTTGGTTGCTTTATATTAAGAACAATATTTCTTGGGCTCAGAATAAGAGTGATAGTAAAAAAACAGAGGTTGATAATTATGAGGCGTTTTTTAAGGCGGTAAGTATTGAAGCTCTTTTGAATAGTGTTTATCAGGCTATAAATTGGCTTTCTAATCTTATGACCAGTTTTGATGCTGGGGTAAGACCTATTGCTAATGATATAATGGCGGAGTTAACTAATCTTAGCAGATCATTGGAAGATCAAAGTGATTTAATGAAGGATATTGATGGTATGAGGGAATATGTAAGACGTGAAATGAGTGAGATGACAGGGTTGGTAAAGGGAGGAGTGACAGCTTTAGCAAAACAATATCAACTTGTTAGATCTCTTCAAATAGAGCTTGCATCATCGCAGGCGCAAGTGACTGGTCTTGAGGCAAAGGTGGAGTTGGTTGATGCGGATGCCGCAAGATTGAGAGCACTTTTAATGGAATTTTCGAGTATTGTGACTGATCAGCAAGATGCTTTGCAATCGGTTGAAGGGTCGTTAAATGCTGAGGAAGTAGAAAGATTAAGAAAAGTGATATGTTCTGCGGATGAGAGAGTGAATTTGGCGGCTAGGCTTGCCGCACTTAGTGCTACTGAGGTTGTGAAATTATTTGGTGAACAGGGAAAAGTTGCACAAGGACGATTGGTGGCTTTTTTATCTAATTTTAAAACTAGACCTCCTTTGGATGAGAGACAAGAAAGACCAGTATTGGTACAAAAAGGATTGAGAGAGGGAGCTGTAATTGATGGAGATGATGGGGGTAAAAAACGATCTAATTTAGCTGATACTGTTCCTCAGGAAAAAAATGGAAAAAGTGTAGGAGAAGATGGAACAAGGCAGATTAGAAGAAAACCTGTTGTTGGTCATCCTCCATTTATGGATGTGACCGGTACAGGTGGTGGAGATAGTGCTCAGCCTGAAGGTACTGGTCCGAGAAGGAATGAGGAGACTGGACAATGGAAGGTTTATGATTCTGGTGATTGGGTACTTAAAGATGAGGGACAAAAACTAGTACCTGCAACAAAACCTCTTGGAGGGACTGATGGATTGAGACATTCTGATGAATATGTTGTTCTCGAGCCAGGAAAAGGAAGTATAAAACCACCAGTTGTAGAGATGGGGCCGCCTGATAAAGAGAAGTTGGCATTAATAGCTCCCTCAGATTCTGCACCGCCTTCAAGGCAGTTTGAGGGATTCATAGCGTTTGTTCCTGATCCGAAGCAAGCCTCAGGGCCTCCAACTAATCCGGATTTTTCTTTACCTGATTTTCAGGGTTATGAGCAAAATGAAGATGGTCGTGATGGACATACTCTTTTTGAAAATGTTTTAACCGATTCACCAACTGGACCGCATAATACATTGCAAGTTCATGGTTTAGCAGAAGAGCCTTCTGATGAAATAGGAACGGAAGCTTTTATTGGTGATGAATTTACTACAGAACCGGATATGCAAATAATGCGTAGGGGAGGAATAGGTCAGATTTTGGGTCTGCATGTTGGCGGGGAAAAGGAAATGAATATTAATCCTTTTACAGGTCGTAACTTAGAGACTGGATTTCACTTTGCCTTGGGGAGATATGGTAAAACCCCTGATTTAGGTGATATACCGTTTTTTAAAAATATTCTTTCGAATAATGCTGTTATCCCTGAAGGAAATCCTAAGGCAGAAATGATACGTGCTATGGCTTATGCAAAGAATGCTGATTTGACTAGGGCTATTGCTATTAATCCTGTTTCTATTGAGGGGCTTAAGTGGATTAATGATAATATGTCTAAAACTCATAATATTGAGGGTTGTTTTACTATTTTGGCATATTTAAAAGTTATGAGACAGGCAGTTGAGGGCGAAAGGAAGACAAGTGGTAATATGGATTCTGGTTGTGGTACTTTTCCTGTCGCGCAGTTTGTGGATACTAAAACCGGGATTGTACTGTTATATCCTGCGAATGATTTGAAAGATATGAAGAAAGGATTGGATAGATCGTTTAGTAGTGGAAGATATGAAATGGGTGGTATTGTATTGGATTCCGGAAAGTTGAGAATTCCTTTGTTAAGAAGGCCTGAATTAGAGGAAAATGTTTTGAGTAAGCTTATGGGGGATTATGATATTTACGCTAAAATTGAGAATATTGGTTTGGGGCCTGAATTAGTCATTACATTAAATGGAGGATCTGAAGTAATAAATGCAAATTCTGCAAGAACTAAAATTGAACGTGAAAGTTTGATTGCGCGAGTTGAAGGATCAGTAAAAAAGCAGAATAGGAAGTTGATAGAGGATCTTATAAAGGGTGAAAGGCGTTTTTCGAGTGATCCTGCTGTGCCTGTGAGTCCTCCTAAAAATGAAAAGAGGAGGGTTGTTATTCCTCCGAGAAGGCAAATTCGTCCTGATAATGGAGAGAGATTGGGAGATGGAAAGGTTGGGGTTGAGGGTAAGAACTGTGGGAATGGTGATAGTCCTGAAGTTAAAAATAGAAAAAATCTTGGTTGGTTTCAACCTCCTGAGGGGGTGGGTAGTTCTGTGATTACCGAAGAGGAGAGGGGGCAGGTAGTTGAGGGAACAAGGGTACTCAAAAGACCTAAGTAAAAATATGTTTAGTTGTATTTGATGTTTTTGTTATGATTGTGTGCTGTTATTCAGATTTAATAAGATTTATTAAACCGACTATTTCATCATAATGC
>JAHJTR010000143.1 GCA_018829865.1 Patescibacteria group bacterium
AAATGCAAAAAAATACTTTTGTCCACAAAAAAACTCGCCAAAACCAATCCCAGCCATATAGCAGCGAGCAAGCTCATTCCATTCTTTCTAATACTCAGATAAGTCAATTTTTTTAATATTGGTTATGGGGTGCCCTAAAAACTTTGAACCCAACTGGCAAAACTCCGGAATTTTATCGGTATTCAAAAATTCGACATTGCTTAAAGCCGTATTCCCCGCCCCGCCTTTCGAAAGACTTTTCTCAATTTCAGGATGCCGCCCCAAATAGTCCTTAAGACTCTTCGCCACAATCTCCCCAATATTCGGCACATTCACCTTTTTGCCCATAATCTGCGAAATGGTTTTCTGAATCAACGGATAGTGAGTACATCCCAAAATCAAATTATCAACATTAAAGCTTTTCATTTCTCTCAAATACGCTTTTGCAATCTTGCGAGTTTCAGGCTTATCACCCCATTGCTCCTCAATCAGAGGCACAAGCAGCGGGCAAGATTTTACAAAAACCCGAATCCCCTTGTCCAACTTAGCAATTTCAGTCTCAAACGCCTTCGATCCGGTAGTCGCCCGCGTAGCAATCACCCCGACTCTTTTATTTTTGGTCAGTTTTGCAGCTTCTTCCGCCACAGGCCTCAGCACTCCCAAAATCTTCCGATCTTTAACATTTTTCTTAACCAACATTTCATCCTGAATAGTCCGCAGCGCCAAACTTGAAGCCGAGTAACAAGCAACAATAATCAATTTCACTCCCCTATCAAACAAATAATTAACGGCCTGCCTAGTATATTTAACCACAGTCTCTTGACTATGATTCCCATAAGGATTCCGCGCATTATCCGCCAGATAAACGTATTTATAGTCCGGCAGCTCCTTAGTTATATATTTCAGTATGGAGAGGCCACCGACCCCTGAATCAAAAACACCAATCATTATTTTTTCTGAATAATTAAATTAAGTTCACCATCAAAGCCGGTATTAACTTTTTGGGATATTCCTCCTAAATATCTAATCTTTCTAAAAGGATACATGCCGGCATTCTTTTTTAAGAATAAGCTACTATTCAAAATTTTCTCCATATTAACTCCAAAAGAAGAAATATATTTTTGCTCAGTAATAATATCGCCGTAGTATTCATTTTTACTAACATTTTCACCATTCTTTGCAACTTCAATCACTTCATCAATCGCCGTAGCAGAGTTACTTATCACCAAATAATCAGTACCGGGAAGATAGCCATAGATAAGCACTGTATCAAGAGATGGCAATATATCAATCATCCTCGCTTCATACCCCCCCGGAGTCTTCACATCCGTAAATTCATTTTTTACCGGATTACTTTTCTTAAATATCGCAGACAGCAGACCTTCTATTTTCCCCCAGCTCTCCAATGTTTTCTCTTTATCCGGAGCTTCAACAATCGCAACAAATCGATAAGGATTCACGCTCTTTTTCGGATTATGTGCCAACATGGTAAATATATATTCATCCTTCATCCAACCCATAACATCGTCAGCAATATTAATCTTGGTCTGCTCTTCAAAATCAGCCATCATATTTTTTACGGCCGGATCAGCCGACAAAACCTCTTTCGCCAAAGCAGCCGTAAATGATAGGTCGCTACTGTAATACCAGCCAAAATTATCAATTGGGACATATTTGGTCAGCTCTGAATTGAGGTTTTTCTCATTATAATTTTTAGGTAGAGCCGAATTATCTACATACATGCGGCTTTTAAACTTAACCCCTTCAGACGCAATATTTAACGAAAAAGCAGCACTCTTAAATGCTGTTATATATGAAGTGGACAACAGGTCTTCAAAGTTCTCCTCCATTTTTATTCTTAATGATTCATCTTTAATCTCAATCAATGCCTTGTCAAAATGTTTCTTAGTAAACGAAATATATTTTTCATAATCAATATAAATTGAACCGACAGTATCCTTTGTATACACCGAGTCAAATGTCTCTACAAATTTTTGGCTATCCTCTATTGATTCTCCCCTCTCCATTTCCCGCAAAATTGCTTCTCTGAGCATAGTTTGATTATTGGAGAAGAGAATCTCGTTATCTTTAATAAGTGTATAAGCAAAGAAAATCTTTTTCCCCTCCGTATCAACCACAATTGATACCATATTCAACTCCCCTATTTTTTCTTCGGATTTTTTCACCGTCTCAGTTTCAACCAATTTCATTTTTTCAGTCAACTTTTTAAATCCACCATCGATTTCAGTTTTTGCATGCCCTAAAAACATCACACTTTCAATCGGATCATCCAGCTTTTCACTAAAATCAATTCCAATAGCCAGATCACTTCTCATCAGTGGCACAAATTCAGTATCAAAATCAAACCCACTAATTCTTGAATTTTCATGTTGAGTTTTAATGGAGCTTCTCACAAGAGGCCAAAATCCACTCAAAGAGCTACATTTCTTTGTCAATTCATCCAGTTTACCACTCTCAGACATATCCGCTTCAACATAAGCAAACATGTTTGTGGGGAAATAAGATCTCCGATTCTCTTTTTTAGAGGAGGTAAATAACGAGCAGCCCCCCAT
>JAHJTR010000144.1 GCA_018829865.1 Patescibacteria group bacterium
CGCACCTCTACCACCCGACATCCGAGTAGACTCAACCCCGGTTTCTTCGCAGGTAATATCAACATTGATACCATTCACATTAGCTCCTTTAAAGCTCGACATAACCTTATCTTTATACCGCTCATCAACCTCAAACAGAGTGTAACCGTTTTTTAGATCAATATTACCAATTTCAACTCCCTTAATTTCAGGCTGCTCATTCATAAACCCAAACAAATCTCTAACACTAAACCCGTCATTACGCCCAATAGTGATATTAAAACGCGCATACAAAATCGATGATTTATTAAATCTCTGAGTTTGCCCGCCGCTATTTCTCTCACTACCTCGCCCTTGATCTCGACTCACACCAGAATTCAAATCAATAGAACCCTGATAATGCTCTAAAAATCTATTAAACTCTTCTGAAACGAATTTCTTAATTAACGCTTCTCTATCAAGATGCTCAAACTTCTTGGCTATTAAAGGCAAATATTTATCAATTTGACTCTCATTAACCTCAACATTACAAATCTTATCCACTAATTTAAAAAGCTGTCTCTCACAAATATCATCTCCACTTGGAATTTGAGCTTTTTCAAAACTCTTACCAATCCTGCGCTCTAATCCTTTAATCTTATATTGCTCACGCATATTCACAATTACCAAAGAAATACCGACATTATTGGCTCTACCTGTTCGCCCACTACGATGCACATAAGCGCCTTCACTATCCGGCAAATTATAATTAATAACATGAGTTAATTGCTTCACATCAATACCACGAGCAGCCACATCGGTAGCCACAAGCAATTGAATCTGCTTATCACGAAATCTATTCATCACAGCCGTACGCTGATCTTGCGAAATATCGCCATGAATAGCTTCAGCCGAATAATGATCTTGAATCAGTTTATCGGCAACCTGCTGAGTTTCACGCCGAGTTCTACAAAAAACAATTCCATGAATATTCGGATTCACGTCAGCAATTCGCCTAAGCGCCTGATAACGATCTCTTTCATGCACAACATAATAACAATGCTCAACATTATCAGCGCCCATATTCTTATTACCCACAGTAATTTCTTCAGGCTTTTTCATATAATTATCAGCAATACGTCTAATTTGCTGATTCATAGTCGCAGAAAAAAGCAAAACCTGCTTTTCCTCAGGAGTATTTTTCAAAATATCATCCAACTCCTCCTTGAATCCCATATTAAGCATCTCATCAGCTTCATCTAATACAAGCCATTTAATTCCCCCAACTTTAAGTAAACGCCTTCGAATCAAATCATTAACTCTACCGGGAGTCCCAACCACAATCTGAGGCATTTTTTTAAGAGCCCCAATCTGTACATCAACACGCTCACCACCATAAACGGCGGCAACCTTGAAATTTTTTAAATATTTAATGTAATTCTTAATATCACTGGCAATCTGAATCGCAAGCTCACGAGTAGGGCAGAGAATCAAACATTGCACAGATCTATCAGCATTATCAGAGACATCATCAAGTTGCTGAATAATCGGCAAAGAAAAAGCGGCAGTCTTACCTGTACCGGTTTGCGCCAAAGCAATCAAATCTTGCTTTGAATTAATTAAATGAGGGATGGTTTTACTCTGAACCGGTGTAGGTTTTTCAAACCCAAGCTCTGTCAGGGCCTGCATTATCATGGGGTTCAAACCTAATTCTTGAAATGTAATCATAGTGATTTTTTTGTGCTCTTTTAAGAGATAATAAAACTCTTCAAACCTCGCTTAACCTATTATTATACTAAATCCAAAGCTTGAAAATATAGCCTAGCACATATCCATAAAAAAGCAACATAAAAACTTATTTTGGCAAATGCGCAAAAAAATACTCAAAACATATATTTAATCTCGCAAAAACCTACCATTCCCCCAAATTTTCCCCTAAAATAAACCCAATCACTTTTATCCCCATAAAAAACACACTATGAAAACCTGTATCGCCTGCAGCATGCCAATTACCAACGATCAAGAACTCGGCGCAGACACAAAAGACGGCTCAGTTTGCGTTCACTGCTACTCAAATGGAGAAATCAAAAGCAGAGATGAAATTTTTGAAGGAGGAGTACAATTTTTTATCGGCGCAATCCCGGGAACCGATCGCGAACTAGCCGAAAAACTCGTAAGAAAAAACATGAATTCACTAACATACTGGCAAAAAAATCCCTGCGATTGTCTACAAGGACCACAGGCCTCAGAAGAAGAATTCAAAGAAGCTCTCTCCAAATTCCAACAGAAATAATTAATTCGTAATTCCCCAATCCCGAGCAGACTCAACTTTAGACGCATCGTTTTGCTGATCCAATCCGCTATTTCCAATCCCCTCCGTCTGACCTACCCCAACATTTCCCTTCTGCAAATTTCCCGCATCCACAGGCTCTTTAACCTCCTCTTTAAAAATCATACTACTTATATAAGCCATGATTTTCTTCTTAATTCTGCGACTTTTCTCCCTGGTTTCCTTCCAAGTAATCTCAATCACCGGCTCACCATCATCATTATAATGATAATCCAAATCATACATCATTTCCTCACCCGTAATCTCATTTCGCAGCTTAGTAGTAATATTTTTTTGGAGGATTTCAGTCTCGATATATTTTAATATCCGAAAAATATTCAATTTATACTCACGATTCAGCGCAAGTTTAAAATATTCTTTTTCCTCAGTTCGCCTAATTCTCACAACCTCTTTACTCATAAAAACATAATTTGGAATACGCCTAGCCTCACCCGTCGCATGATCATATTTATCAATATTTCTAATCACAAGCCACATCGGTCGAATCTTCACAATAATACCCTCTTGACCATTAAATCTAATTTTATCTCCAATATGAAACTCATTCACAATCAGCAAACTCGCCAGCAAAGAAACAATGAAATCACGACTCACAACCACAAATCCACCCGCTAAAAAGAAAAGAATAATCGTCATCTCCGGCTTCACATAAAAGAAAAACCACACCAGAAAAGAGAAAAACGAAAACCCCCAAATCAAATCAAAATACGTAAAATGATGTTGATAATTGATCTTATGCTTTCGCTTAAGCAAAAATTTAACTAAATACGCTAAAACAAAAATCGCCAAACCAACATAAAGAATAATCATTTTGGCATCAATTTTCCGATTTTCAACAGAATCAAGCAGTTTTTTAAGCTCCAAATTCTGCTGAAGCAAATAATTTTTCATCACCTCCGCCTCAGACAGCTGCTCAATATTCTTCTTATTCTCAGTAATAATCCCCTCTTTCTCAAAAATCTTTTTACGCAAATCCTCCTGACTAGACTCAAGCTCCTCAATTTTAGCAGTATATTCATCCGTCATTTTATTGGCAGCAGAAAGATCACCCTTCAAATTTTCATTCTCAGCCAGCTCCTTTTGCATTTGATCAATTTCGCCTCCAATCAGCAGATTAATCTCCTCCAGAATCTCTTTCTGCAGCTGAATCTCCAAAAGATCCTGCTCCTCTTGAGTAATCCCATTTTCCTCCTGCATTTTATCAAAAATCTTCTGAAGACCCTGACGAGGAGCACTCATTTTTGAAAAAAGATCATCAATAATATTTTTCTGGGAGGAGGCAAGCGCCCCATTCTCCGTTTGCACAACCTTTTCCACCGCAGCTTTTATTTCCGCAGGAGAAGAAGTCGAAGTCAAATCAAACCCATTACTCGTTTCGGCTAAACAAACCGAGCTAATAGAAACAAAAACCGCCAATAATAAAATATATTTCTTCATAAATCCTTGCTAAAACTATTTTTTAGTGTCTGCATAATAGTACAAGCCCACTTAAAATCAAAAACTATTTTTTTATTTCTCAACAATCAATTCAACTTCTTCAAGTAAATCATAACCCCACTCCGGAAAGTCTCCAAAATTAATCTCATAAAACGCCAGGAATGAAGCCTTAATCTCTCTAATTTGATAATCCAGGATTTTAGCATATTGCCCCTTATCAGCTGCATATCCAACCGCATCAATCCCACTGCGAGTGCACAAATACAAAGCTCTCGGCAAATGAAATCCCTGAGTCACAATAATTGCTTCATCAATACCATGCTGATTTTTTGCGTTTCTACAGCTATTAATCGTACGAGTGCCCTTTTCATCCTCCAAAATATCAATCAACTTCACCCCTCGATTAAGCACCTCAGCGCGCATCGTTTTCACTTCATCATAATTCTCATCACTCCACCCATCACCGCTAATCAGAATTTTTTCAACTTTACCCTCTTTATATAGCTCAACAGCAACATCAATTCGATCATTCAGGATGTCACTCGGCTCTCCATTCGGCTTAACAGCCGCACCAAGCAAAATCGCATATTTTTTCGATGGAAGTTTATCAATATCATCATAAATTTTAAAATAACCCGATAAATTAACATATAAAATCAAACTCCACAGAGTTATCGCAGTAACAACTACAATCAAAAAACCCAAAGCAAACAGCTTAACGCAAAATTTCAGAAATTTATATAAAATTTTAAACACCAACTTGCGATAAAATAATATTTTCAATACTCCGGCACACCTCATCCACCTTCCCGGTCACACTTTCAACAACATAATCACATTCACGCTGCCACGCCATTTCAAGCTTAAAACTCTTCTTTCGCCTAGCCAACTCCTCCTCAGACATAGGGCTCCTCTCCAAAATCCGCTCTTTAAGCGTTTCCCAATTTTTAACAGTCAAAAAAATCGAAATCAGTTGATTCTCAGAAATAATTTTCCTAATAGACTGCAATCCCTGCACATCAACCTCCCGAATTACAGTTTTGCCTTGCTGCATCGCATCCAAAATAGGTTTTTTCAAAGTCCCATAATAATGCTTATTATGAACAAGAGCCCATTCCAAAAAATCCCCCTCATCCTTTTTCTTCTCAAAAAATTCCTTATTAATAAAATTATAAACCTCTCCATCCGCTTCATTAGGCCGTTTTGACCGTGTCGTACAAGATATGGGAAAAATAAATTCAGGATGTTTTTTCTTTAAGTAGGAGAGAACCGTCCCCTTCCCGGAACCCGAAGGCCCTAATATCAAAATAAACTTTCCAGTTGTTGACATTGAGTGAAATTTATTGTATTATACTATGATTCATTTATTAATGAGTCCTAAAATAAATATAGGAAGTTAAAAGGAAAAAAGCAAAACAAAGAACAAGACAAAGTTGACATTGATCCTTAAAAATTTATTCTCGACCTACTCTCTAAATTGCCAACTGCAAGTAGGGAAACAGGTATTACTCAAGGCTTTTACCTAAAAATATTAGCTTTAAGTGATACCTTTTTCTCTACTTTCTGAATTGGGACTAAAAAAAGACATTTATTCCCCTGGCAACAGAAAACAAAACTCGCGTTTAGCCTTAAAACTATCGCAACCAAAAACAAACAAAAACAAACTTAAAAAAAACCTTATCTTTAATCTCAAAATTATTATAAGGACACAAACAAAAACCAAATCGGTTTCTAATGTCAGAAACCAAAGGGGAGTAGAGAAAATAATTTGTCAGCATAAAAGTCTTATATGCTGCACAAGTTCATAAAGTTTAAAATTCTCCGACCACACTAAAAACTTGTCGGATTGAAATCTTTGAACTATAGAACTTGTTGGAGGAGCGTCTTCCACCTCTGTTACTTTTAGTTTCATGTGAAACTGAAGACGCCCTCAACTAAAATTTAGAATGAATTTAAAACGGTAAATCCTCAACCGTAATATCATCCTCCTGCACTACTGCGGGAGTTTTTGCTGTATCAGCCGCAGGTGCCACACCTGTAGTAGCAGCCATTGGAGCAGCCTCAGCCGTTCCCACTTCTATCCCCGCAGGAACTCTATCTTGTCCAACAGAAACAGGAATATCTGATCCACCACTCCTACCACCAAGCATAATCATATTATCAGCCACAATTTCCGTTCTATATCTCTTTACCCCATCCTCTCCTTCCCAATCTCTTGTCTGTAACTTACCTTCGATAAAGATTTTGTTACCTTTTTTAACATACTGCTTAATAATCTCCGCCAATTTACGCCATGCCACAATATTATGAAACTCAGTTTTTTCTTGTTTTTGCCCTGAAGCATCAGTCCAACTATAACTGGTAGCCACACCAAAGGAAGCCACGAATTGCCCCTGAGGAGTTTGCTTTACATCAGGATCACGAGTTACATTCCCAATCACCTGAGCTCTATTCAGTGAATAAGCCATATTTGTTATTATTAAGTTGTAAAAAATCACACACATTATAACCTCGATACCCCAAAGAGCAAGTTCACTATTAAACATCGCTGGAGCTGGATGTTGTTGGCGCTGAGCCCTGGTTGGAGCAGGATTGTATCCTGCTTCTTAAAACCCATCTGTTGTTGGAGCTGGGCTACAAGCCCTGCTCCTGATCACCCACCGTTGGAGCAGGATTGTATCCTGCTTCTTCCTGTTGTTGGAGCTGGGCTACAGCCCTGCTCCTAATCGCTCTCAATCCTCAACAATCAAAGCACTTCCTACTCCACGCCAACCTCAAACATATTTGAAGACAAAGCATTCTCATCATCATTCTTAAAAATCTTCACCTCATATTTACCGGGAATCCATTTATCCATGTTATGCGACAAAGTAAAACTCAAAACCGGATCCTCTCGCTCCATCAAGGTAACTGAAGCCTCTTTAAGCTTTTGATTATTATCAACATCAATCCAAATAGCCGTAAAAAAATCCCCTTTTACACCATCCTTATGCTTCATCGTCGCATAAATCACCTTAGGATGACCAAAAGTTTTTTCATCATCGATGCACCCCTTAATCTCATCAACATAAGAGCAGACATATACCTCATCGTATTTTACGACAACTGAATCATCTTGGCATCCCTGCAACATCACCATTCCCACAAACAAACCTATTATCCCAACACATGTCTTTATCTTCATAAGAGATTATTTAAAAAATATTCACCACCTATATAACATTATTCAAGTTTAATCTCAAACTCCTGATCTGTACCAATCAAAGCAACATCATCTTTATACGCAACCCGAGCATTATCAAAATTAGTTTTAACCCTTATAAAACCCGCACCCGCAGCTGTAATATAAAATACAGGTACCCTCAAATTTGAATCACTAACAACCTCAACAGCCGGTCTATTCCTCACAATTTCATAATAGAAAGACAATCTTCCTAAAAAAAATACAAAACACAGGCTCCAAGCCACAATTACAAGCAGCAAAGCATCCTTTTTATAATCAATTTTACAATAATCAGTAATCATATTATCCATTTGCTAATAAACTACAGATACACTATAATCTCCACTCGTTAAATAATTATTAAATTTACATAAAATTTTGAAACACTGTTTATTTTTTCTCGGCAAGAATCAAGAAATTTCACTATCCGAGCTCAAGAATCTAGGTATCAAAGATCTCAAATCATTCACAAAAAATCTTGCGTATGGGGTTTATTCTCATAAAATCGATTTAAAAAAATTCCACAATCAATTGGGAGGAGTGATTAAAACTTCACAAATCATTGATACTCTAATTAATTTTGAAGAAGCCGCAGACAGAATAATCAATGAACTTTCAAAAAATCACAAAAAAGGAAAATTAATATACGGAATCAATATCCATTCCCGGGATGACAGCAAAAAAAACCGCAAATCCCTGGATATTTTACTTGCCGACATTAAAAAAGGATTAAGAAAACATAAAATAAGTGGCAGATATCTTAATAAAAGAGGTCAAAACGTCAATAATATCATAGCAGCAGAAAGCCTCAATAAGAAAAAAGCTAAAATATACGATATTATTGAAGTTGAAGAAGACGGCCAAAAAAAATTCCTACTCGCAATTAGCATAGCTTATCAAAATGTAGATAAATATGCTCTACGCGACTATAATAAACCGTTTCGAGATGCCAAAGCGGGCATGCTCCCTCCTAAACTCGCACAAACTTTAATCAATCTGGCAACAGGATTTGATGAGGCAGAAGACCGCAGCAACAAAACAATTTACGACCCTTTTTGCGGAAGTGGCACAATTTTAATGGAAGGATTAATCGACGGCTACAACGTAATCGGCTCCGACATCTCAGAAAACATGGTTGAGGGCAGCAAACAAAACATCGACTTCATCATAGAAAAAATGAACCTCACCCAAGATACAAACACCATCAAGAAAAACATTTTTCTACATAACGCCATCGAAAAATTCCCGGAAAGCCTAAAATGCGATGCAATAGCCACAGAGACATACTTAGGAGAAGCTTTCGGCAAAGCCCCAACCCTCGATCAAATCGAAGAACAAAACAAAAAACTCAAAAAACTCTATATCGCATTTTTCAAAAACATCGCAGAAAAGCTAAAAAAAGGCACACCCGTTGTAGTAACATTCCCATTCTACAAAGGAAAAACACGCAGCATCTCATTAAGCGGCATAATCCCAGAAATCGAAAAACTAGGTTACATGAATATCGAACTATCCGAAGAATTCGCTACGCTCAGGTATATCAGGCCGGATCAAATCGTGGGGCGGGAGATTTATAAGTTTATAAAGTTGTAG
>JAHJTR010000145.1 GCA_018829865.1 Patescibacteria group bacterium
ATAGCTTTCGCAACTCTTGGCACAGTCGCTGATTTAGGTGCGCTGCAAGGCGAAAATCGTTCTCTTGTAAAAAAAGGTCTCAAATTGCTTCAAAAAAGTGAATGGAAGGGGCTTAAATATCTTAAGCAGTATTCCGGTATCAGTGATGAGGATGAGATGACGTCGCATTGTATTGGCTATCGATTAGCGCCAAGAATTAATGCAGCGGGAAGAATTGATTCACCTTACTTAGCTCTAAAATTACTTTTAAGCAACGATGATGAGGCGGAGCAATTAGCTGAAAAGTTGGATCAACTTAATAGCGAAAGGCAAGTAATGACAGCAAAAGCATTAGAAAAAGCCGAAAGACTTTTAGACAGTCAGCTACAAAACGAGGTTTTATTGGTAATCGTAAGTGATGAATGGCATGCGGGAATTTTAGGTCTCCTAGCCGGACGATTAAGCGAAAAATATTACAGACCGGCGATTGTTATCGAAGAAAGAGAAGACGAGCTTATTGGCTCCGCAAGAAGCATAGAAAGTTTTAATATTATCCAAGCCATAGGAGAAGAAAGTGGTTTACTAAGCCATTTTGGCGGACATCACCAGGCAGCCGGCTTCACCCTCAAAAAAGAACATAAAGACGAGTTTATCTCTAATATCCAAAACTACGCCAGAAACACAATTAACTGGTCAACTCTAAAGCCGACTCTTCATATTGATTGCAAAGTTAATTTCAGTGAAGTCGACAGAGATTTTTATGAGGAGATAAAAGAGCTCGAGCCCTACGGCACCGAAAATGACGAGCCGGTATTTTTGATCGAAGGTTTAACGGTCAAATATCCCAAAAAAGTGGGAGCCGAACAAAATCATCTAAAATTCTCAGCCTGCGCAAACGGCAGATATTTAAACGCAATCGGCTTCAACCTAGGCAAACATTTTGACGACTTACTCAACAAAGAAACCATTGATGTGGTTTGTTCAGTAGGGATCAACAAATGGAATGGGAACGAAACGTTGCAGCTTAAGGTTTTGGATTTTGGGTAGTCTACTTCACCACATGGACGGTCCTCGTTGGGAAAGCCATTTCAATTTTCGCCTTATCAAAAGCCGTCTTAATCTTAAAATTTATTTTCTGCTGCTCATCCATATAGTCGCTATACTCTCTTGAATCCACATAATACACAATCTCAAAATCCAGACTCGATTCCCCGAAGGTTTTAAAATGTACTCTGTCTAACCTAATATTTTTTACGCTATCAATAATATCCTTAAGCATCTTAGGAATAATTTTTAATTTAGTGGTAGGAGTATCATAAGTAACACCAATTTGAAACAGAATCCTCCGCTCTTTCATCTTCCCGAAATTCTGAATATTCGTATTGGTTAGTTTATTATTAGGGATAATAATCTCCTCACCCTGCAAAGAAGTCACACGAGTAGTCTTAAGACCGATTTTTTTAACATTTCCGGTAAGTGTATCAACCTGAATATAATCGCCAATTTTAAACGGCTTATCAAAATAGATTGAGAGAGAGCTAAAAAGATCACCCAAAATATTTTGAACGGCAAGAGCGATCGCAACTCCTCCAATACCAAAACCCGCAATAAGGGACGATACATTATAGCCAAGATTCGAAAGAATCAAAATAATAGCCATCACCCAAAGAATGAATTTCACAATTTTGCCGACAGTAGTTATATAGTAACTATTAGCTCCATCATGATTTTTCTTTGCCGCTTTTAGGGCAATATAATCAATTACATTATTTGCCAGCCGCATCATCTGAAATACGATCAGAATAATAAGAAGATAATGCAAATATTGCTTATACATTTCCGAAAAATTAAAAAAAGCAATCGCCCCAAATAGTATTATAAAAGCAAAAATCGGCCATTTAGCTTGATGAACAATATTAATAACCAAATCATCAATATCATTTTCAGTCTTTTTAGCCAGAGCGGTTAATTTCTTAATAATCCGATCAATAACAAATTTAAAAATAGCAAACATTATAACTGCAAATCCAAGCCCCGTCAGGTAGTGTTGTACGGAATTGCCTGCAATGCTGATATTTAAAACGTCAATTAATCTATCCATAGTTTTTTTTTATCTTGTTTAAGAAATGGAAGTTTGATACCCTAACCTCCTTTTCTAATTTATCATAATTCGTGAAATCTTGATACATTGACGAATACCTCAGAAAATTGTATAATTCACAGATTGATTCATATTTCAATATTCAAAGAAAACCCTAAATGTACGACCAAATCACGAAACAAATAGTTAATCTGATTGAGAGAAGTCAAAAAATAATTGTCATGCCTTCTTCTCCTCCGGA
>JAHJTR010000146.1 GCA_018829865.1 Patescibacteria group bacterium
CACGCCACTTGTAGGAGAGTACGATCTTACATCCAAACAAGCCAACCCATCTGAGCCGGATGTCAAATCAATGTTTACCGTATATTTCCCAATATTAGTAGCTCCCACAACCGTCGGACTCGTTTTATTAGTAGTCTTATTATTTTCATAGAGGAAAACCGGCGCAGCCTCACCAAAAGCCCCCAAATGATTTCCCTCAGTACCATCATTAACTTTAACCGAATTCAAAAGCCCCTGATCAAAAAGCATCGTATTATCATAATCAATCTGCATATTGATTTTCGTTACCTTAGAGCCGTCAACCTCAACACAATTTCCATTCACATCCTCCAAACAAAAACACGGACCATAACTATGACTCAAAGGATTAGCCGGCGGAATATTATCAATTTCTTCAAAAGGAGTTTTAAGCTGAATTTTCTTTATAACAGTCGGCTTATCCTCAATCTTGCAACTACTCGTACACCAACTGGTTTTATCTAAATATCCGCCATAAAAACCGGCATCGCATTCTTCTCCTTCAATAACCTCAACTTTCCTATTCCCACAAAACTTCAAATCAGGATCATTTTTTATATAACAATCGGCATCACAATAATTACTATTCGGAGGATTACACTCCGGCAAATAATCTACAGGAAGCCCACCACATTTATGCTGAAACAAAGGCTTAAGCTGTAAATCCTGATTAAGCGTTATAACCCCATCCGTAAGACTAATACTAATTTTCGCCTGAGTAGCATTGGAAGGCTCATAAACAACCTTCTTAGTAGTATTGGTATAAATTTGCAAAGACCCATTAAATTTCGCCCCCGCATCGGTTGAACCCCAAGAAATTGTTGGCTGACACAAATTATACGGCCGATTAATAATCTGAACACTAAATGTATCCATCGCTATCAAATCAGTTTCATAAGATAAATAAGGGAGCATAAAAGTCTCCTTACACATATTTTTAGCCGGCACAGGCAAACAATCACCCTCAGCCAAAATACAACGAGGCGGCTGCCAATTAGTTTTAGCCCCCGACAAATTAAACCAACCAAGCCTATCATTCCAAGCAAATCCAACAATACTAAAAGGAGGACCAACAGCAAAATCAATTCTCGGCACACCCACTGTTTCTTTACCTAAAGGATAGCTGGTGGCATCATCCCACCAATCCAACTGAATCCAACCGATATTATCATTCCAAATATACCCATATAAATATCCATCCTCATCCACTCCGGCTTGACTCTTCTCTGTCCCAAAACTCCAATCAAACTGCAACCATCCGGCATTTTCATCCCAAGCATAACCTTCAACAGGATAAGCAGTCACCCCCGAAGCATGCACAAATCTACTGGTGGCAACATTAGAGATACAAGCCTCCATCGCAGTCGGCGGCTGCCCACCATCCTGATCAAAAGAAATCAAATCAGAGTTTGGAGGAACAAGCCTTGTGGTCTGCCCGGTAATATCTATACAAGTAGTACTCGCAGCATAAACATTCCCAAAAAACACCAAAAAACAAGCCAGCGACAAAGCCAGCGAAACAACAACCTTAAGCGATTTATTCATAAAATTTTGATTTATATTTTCGCCCAAGATTATAGCACACGACAAACAGAAAAACAGGTTATTGCATCAAAACCACACTAACAACATATCCCCTATCACTTCACTCCATTTCACAAAACCTAATCCTTCTTCTTAACCTCCCCCTGCTCAAGCTTGCAAACATGACAAGTCGGTTTCCCCTTCTTCTCAACAACCAATCCCCCACATTTATTACATTTGTCAGGAAGCGGTTTATCCCAAGAAGCGAATTTACAATCGGGGTATTTATTACATCCATAAAAAATCTGTCCACGCTTGCGAGTACGTCGCTCAATCAATTGCCCATCTTTACATTCAGGACATTTAACCCCACTCGGCTTCACAATCGACTCCATATTTTTACATTTCGGATAGCCACTACATCCCAAAAACTGCCCAAATCGTCCAATTTTAATCTCCATCGGCTCACCACATTTATCACATTTCTTCCCTGCAAGTTTTTTCTCCATCTTTTTCTCCTCATCGGTTTTATTATCCTCCATCGGTTTCGCAAATTTACATTCCGGATAATTCGCACAAGACAAAAACTTCCCAAATCGCCCAAGCTTAACCACCATCCCGCCCCCACACTCATCACATTTTTCATCAGTTTTTTCTTTAATCAAATCCTCTTTTTTAATCGACTCGGTTTTCTCCTTCACCAACTTCTCAAAAGGCGTATAAAAAGCCTTAATAATCGGCACCCATTTTTTCTTCCCATCCGCAATATCATCCAAATCATCCTCCATCCCCGCCGTAAATTTATAATCCACAATGTCAGTAAAATGTTTAACAAGTAGATCATTCACCACAAACCCCACATCAGTCGGTTTCAATTGTTTCAGATCACGATCAATATAACCACGAGTAATCACGGTAGATATGGTAGGAGCATAAGTACTCGGCCGCCCAATACCTTCTTCCTCAAGTTTTTTCACCAAACTCGCCTCGGTATATCGTGGCGGCGGTTTAGTAAAATGCTGAGTCGGATCAAGCTTGTCCAATTTAAGCTTCTCCCCTTCTTCAAGCTCAGGTAACAAATTTTCCGCATCATCATCATTATTATGATCAGTACTCTCCTTATAAACTTTCAAAAACCCGGGAAATTTCACAGTCTGACCATTAGCCCTAAAAAGTCCCTTCCCCGCCTCAATATCCACTATAACTTTATTCATAATCGCACAAGCCATTTGAGTCGCCATCGTCCTCTTCCAAATCAACTTATAAAGTTTAAGCTGATCCGCTTCCAAATATTTCTTCATTTCATCGGGAGTATTCGTAATATCCACCGGACGAATCGCCTCATGAGCTTCCTGAGCACCTTTTTTAGACTTAAAAACCCTTGGCACATCCATCCCATATTCAGCCCCATATTCCTTCTTAATAAATTTCTTAATCTGCGAAAGCGCCGACTTTGCCAAATTCACAGAATCCGTTCTCATATAAGTAATTATACCCGCATGCCCTTTTTCGCCATGCTTAATCCCTTCATAAAGTTGCTGAGCCAAAACCATAGTTTTCTTAACAGAGAATCCAAGCTTCCTCGCAGCATCTTGCTGAAGCGTAGAAGTTATAAATGGTGGAGGAGGATTCTTCTTTGTCTCCTTTTTCTCAATCTTCGTAATTATATAATCCTGCTTTTTCAAATCAGTAACAATTTTTTTCGTCTTCTTCTCATTATCCGATTCAAATTTCTTTTTATCGTATTTCAGCAAATGAGCCTCAAATTTATTCTTCTTTTTATTTTCGAGATGAGCAATCACATTCCAATATTCCTCAGCATTAAAAGCCAAAATTTCTCTTTCACGTTCAACAATCAAACGCACAGCCACACTTTGCACCCGCCCAGCAGATAAACCATAACGAATCTTTTTCCAAAGCACCGGTGATAATTTATAACCGACCAATCGATCCAGCACTCTACGCGCTTGCTGCGCATCAATTAAATTATGATCTAGTTTACGAGGAGTATCAATCGCCTCCAAAATCGCACCCTTAGTAATTTCATGAAACACAATTCGCTTAACTTTTTTTTCATCCAATCCAAGAGCATGCACCAAATGCCAGCCTATGGCTTCTCCTTCTCGATCTTCATCAGTTGCGATCCATACTTGAGTTTTAGCTCCGATCTTATCCACAAGATCTTTAATCACTTTAGCTTTATTTTCAGGCACATCATATGTCGGCTCAAAATTCTTCCTCACATCAATCCCGATTTTAGATTTCGGCAAATCCCTAATATGCCCCATTGAGGCCATCACTTTATAGTCCTTCCCTAAAAATTTAGAGATTGTCCTTGCCTTTGCAGGCGATTCTACGATAACAAGATTTTTTGATTTAGGCATGTGTAATTATTTATACAGAAATAATATGTGTTTTGGCAAAGCAAAATTTTCTATTCATAATAGCCTAATTCATCAAACATATCAAACAGGGACGGCAGTTTTGGGTTATTTTCAAGCCATTTTTCCCCTGATTTTGATTTGCATAAAAATGTAGAATATTTCATAATCAACATGGATTATTTGGCTTTTTCATCACATTTCTGATATTTTAAGGAATGAGAAACGGCTTAACCATCAGGGAAAAATATTTCTTTGACAAAAACCAAAAAAATTCAGCAACTCCAAGAACACTAATCCCTTGTAAATCCTCTTTTAATTTCTATAATTCAAAATAGATTTATCACATAACGTTAAGTCCTATGACTAAACAAGACCTAGTAAACGCTGCTGCTAATGCTGCCGGCGTTACAAAAAAAACTGCTGGTGAAGTGCTTGAAGCTCTTCTAGACAGCATCACTAAATCCCTAAAAAAAGGGGAAAACGTAACTATCACAGGCTTCGGAACTTTCCGTGTTTCTGATAGAGCAGCACGTACAGGAGTTAATCCACGTAACCCAAATGAGAAAATCAAAATCCCAGCAATGAAGCTTCCTGCTTTCAAAGCCGGTAAATCTCTAAAAGACGCTGTTAGATAGTACAGTCAATATTTGAATCAAGGCCATGTACCTTAAGATTCATGAGATATAAAGAAAAGCCGTTCTAAATTTAGAGCGGCTTTTTTAAAACTGTAAATTATCGCTTATTAATAAAAATTAATTACAGGACAATTTATCAATGTAGCAGTGGTATCAATAATAAACGCCCCCGTTTCATAATAAACGGTATTGCTACCTCCACCTGCAGCATCAAAGGTCGATCCATTCTTCATATAAACCATATTGCTACCACCTCCTGCAGCATCAACATATCCACCACTATCAATATAGTATGCAGCGCCCCCCGACCCATTCGCATTATAATAACTGGTATGAACTTTATCATTTGCCCCTAAATAGAAATCACAATTTATTCCATTCGATGAGGCCCGCTCAAGACTTGGAGCAGAGTTATCGATTTTATAAGCATCAACAAAAGTTTCAGGCTCTCCCTGATTACCCATTTCATTAATTCTAAAATCTCGTTCCATATTTAAATTTTCTCTTTGTTCATCAATACTACGACGATATTCATCAAATTCTCTAGTTTTATCTTCCCTTTCATCAGGATTTTCAATTCTCTCAATTTCCTCCATAAACTGATTCTCTCTATTCATAAATTCTTCATCAAGATTAACCATTCTTTCATCAAAATCTCTATTCAAAGACTCCATTTCATCGTTTTGATAACCAACTTCAAGAGTCCCCTTTAAAAGATTTGTTTGACTAAGCGTAGCTGCCACAATTACGACAACGACAACCAGTCCAAGTAAAATTTTTGTTCCTTTTTGCATTTTGTTTTTTTTTAAAAAATATAATAATTAAAATTTTTAATACTGTATTGATACTATTTAATCATTGTAGGATTACCTATAACGCTTGAACAATCATCCATAATTTGATTACTATCAAAACCCATAGCCCTAAATCTGAACATATCGTTACTAACACCTAAGAGATTAACCTGAACATTATCACCTGAAACCGCATTACTTGAAATATCTCCATAAACTTCAATGTTTACAATTCCGGATGTACCAATCATCATATTTAAATTATCCATAACAACCTCAGAGCTTCCCCAAGAAATAGCGTACGTTTGTTTTCCATCTAACACTGAAGGTTTATTAACATCCAAAGGATACTTCACGGTAATTGAGCGCAAATCATTAGAAATATTACTACCTTTCACATCAAAGGTCATCCGATTGATTTTATAATCCTCCAAAGAGGCATCAATTGAAATTTTTGACAGTAAAACATTACTTGAACCGGCAGACACTGATTGATTCACAACCTGATTATAGTGACCAGAAATATTCAGCAATCCATGAGGCTCAAGAGTAGCCCAATGAATGGGTCCAATTCCCGTCCATTTATTAGTCTCATCAACATTAACCCCTTTTGAAGGTCTTAATTGTACGGCTACATTTCCACCAGATAAAGTTTTAGCATCAACCAAATTTACATCGTTTACAATAAATGAAATATTATCACCTTCGCTGCCGAAAGTAGTATTTGGTCCATAATTAACTTTCAGCACAAGAGTCTTCGTAGTATTCGCAGGAATATTCAAGTTCAAATTACTAAACCTCAAGTCACCTGAAGATCTATATATATTATTAAATGATACTTTTGTATTACCATCATAAATAGCTGCATCCGCTACAAGAGTAGACAAAACAGCTGTAGATAAACCATCAGTATCAGAGCCAAAACCCCAATCTTTTTCCCCACCTACCTCATTATCATTAATCATACCTTTCAAGGTAATACCGTCAAGAATTACAGCATCCTTTTTGGCTGTAAAGTCTATTCTTAATATGTCTCTATCCTTTTGACTTGGAACAGATATAGTATCATATGGCTGCCCTGATGAAAGCGAAACTTCCAATACTGCGCTTGTTGGCTTAATAAAATTAATATTGGAACATTTAATCAATGTAGAACCGGCTCCACCATCAATTATATTAGCCTGACTCTCAAAATAAATCGTATTACTTCCACCACCACTGGAATCAAAAGCAGCTCCATTCTTCATATAAACATTATTACTACCTCTACCATCAGTATCAACATATCCACCACTATCAATTAATATGGCAGAACTACTCGTAACACCTTTTTGATAACCGGTAATGACCTTATCATTAGCACCAAGCACAAAATCACAATTTGCTTGTGTAAGCACAGCACTAGGCGTCGGCACAAACGTAGGTGTCGGCGAAGGCGAACCCATCGGAGGCGTAGTCATAGGCACCGGATCACCGGATTTTAAAGTTGGAGGGACAGG
Source organism: Patescibacteria group bacterium (assembly GCA_018829865.1). GTDB lineage: Bacteria > Patescibacteriota > Gracilibacteria > UBA1369 > JAHJTR01 > JAHJTR01. Next base: position 6,855 of record JAHJTR010000146.1, read on the forward strand.
AGGTGAAGCCATAGGCACCGGCTGAGAATAGACCCTATTATCATCAAAAGTAATATATTTAGCTGACGGCAAATCCTCCATTCGCGGTAATTCTTCAACTCGCATATTAATTTCATTAATTCTTGATTCATACTCAGTTCTCAACAATTCTCTTTCATTTTCTTTATCCCGCAAAAATTCATCAAATTCTCTAATTCTCTCTTCCAATTCATCAGGATTATCAATCCCCTCAATTCTTTCCATAAACTCCCGTTCTCTTTCCATAATTTCCAGATCAACTTGATTCATTCTTTCATCAAAAGATCTCTGTAAATCATCAACTTCCACAAGTAAATTCTGCACACTCGAAATTTCTTCAGGAGAATATTCAAGCGTCCCCTTGATCAAGCCTGTTTGGCTAATAGTAGCAGCAACAATAACCACAACAACAACTAAACCGAGTAAAATTTTTGTTCCTTTTTGCATTGTTTTTTATTTTTAAAATATAATATTAAAATTAAAATCATCCATGAATTATACAATAATTAACTACATAAGTCAATGAAACGAAGTTTTTTTCTTATAAACTTCACAAACAAATAGGACACCGTCGTATAGAATTAAAATACTTCAATGAAAAACGTCCTCAAAAAACCAAACATTTTTTCCCTACTCCACAATATTGAATAATTCCAAAGTAATGCTAAACTAATCCCATACCATCAAAAAATGCCAAAACCGCACCATCTAAAGTAGTGCCACCTGCCGTTGTTTTCTGTAATTATAGTCTGCAAGCTGCATCGGCTCAGAAATCCCATTATGCGCAAATTCATGATGCTGTTTGCATAGAGGCTTGAGATTTTCATGACTATGGTGCTCCGAAAAACGATCAGGATGATGAATAACATCTGCAGGACGAGGACAACCGAAATGACTGCATCTCTCACCAACCTCTCGTTTCCTGTAAACAGAAATATACCGAGAAATTCTATTCAGCACTTTTTCCCCGGGGATTTTAGTCG
>JAHJTR010000019.1 GCA_018829865.1 Patescibacteria group bacterium
GTTTATTTGAAATTGCCGTAATACTTGAGTTTTGCCGGGCTTACGGTTGATTTTTTATCTGTCAAAGCAATTTATCTTGACGGAATGGCTTGAATACAATAATATTCTCGCGCTAACTTATTTGAGGACATATTTGGTGCGTGTAAGCAAGTGCCTGGTTTGGCCTCATCCTATATTTACTAACTTTTGCTTACGACTATTAGAATTATGACTACACAAGACATTATAAACATGGAGGAACTGCTGAAAGATGCGCCTTCATTTAAGATTCCCGTCCCTGCTGAACTCATTGAGGGTACTGTTGTTGCTATCAATAAAAACACTATTATCGTTGATATTGGTGGAATTATTACAGGTATTATTAGTGGTAGAGAGGCAAAAGATAGTGGGGATACGTTAAAAGGGCTATCTGTTGGTGATAAAATTTTTGCCACGGTTGTAGAGGAAGAAAATGCGGATGGAATGGTTGTGCTTTCTCTTAGAAAAGCCAGTCAACAGAGGACATGGAAGAAATTTGTTGATGCATTTGAGAGTGAGACGGTTATTGAAGTTGTTGCCAAAGAAGCAAACAAAGGTGGATTGTTGCTGGATGTTGATGGTATTAAAGGGTTTATTCCGGTATCTCAATTGGCTCCATTGCATTATCCTCGTGTTAACGGTGCCGATGCCGGTATGATTCTACAGAGGCTTCAGGCTCTTGTTGGAGTTACTTTTCATGCTAAAATTATTAATATTGATCAAGAGAACGGTAAACTTATTTTATCTGAGAAATCGGCTTATGAAGACCAGAGGAAGAAAACTTTGGTTGATCTTAAGGCCGGCCAGAAAGTCAAAGGAACAATTAGTGGAGTCGTTAAATTCGGTATTTTTGTCGCGTTTGACGGACTTGAAGGGCTTGTGCATATTAGTGAAATTGCATGGGGCCATGTTAAGGATCCATCTGACTATGGCAAGGTAAATCAAGAAGTTGAAGTATTGGTTATTGGTATTGATGGAGATAAAATTTCTCTCAGTATGAAAAGATTACAGCCTGATCCGTGGGTTGATGCGATTAAGACTTATAAGATTGGAGATACCGTAACCGGTAAAGTTGATAGAATTACTCAATTTGGAGCCTTTATTAAGCTAAAGGATGATATTAACGGTTTAATTCATCTTTCTGAGCTTGGTGATGAGATTAATGATCCGGGTGAAGTTTTGAAAATCGGAGAAGAAGTGACTGCTAAAATAATTTCTTTAGATATTGATGAGCATAGGATTGGGCTGAGCCTCAATCTTAAGGCAAAACCTGAAGATTTAGCTGGCGACCATTCTAAGAAAAAGGATAAAGAAGAGAAAAAAGAGGAGAAAGTTGAAATCAATGACGATACTAAAGTTGAAGATCTTCATGACTTGAACAAGAAGTACATAAAAATTCTTGTTGATGCGGGAATAAAAACAGCTAAGGATATTAAAAAAACCGACCTTGATGACTTGATTGCCTTAGATGGCGTCGGTAAGGTATCGGCTGAGAAGATTAAGAAGGCTGTAGAGTAATACTCCTCCTAAATAAAAAGACCCCCTGAACTGAAAGGTGAAAGCTTTATATGGTGAGAAGAGCTTAATACTCTAGAACCGGTAACCAATTTTTGATTTAAATCCCGGAGGATCAAAATCAAGAATCAGAAGAGATAACTTAAGTAATTAAATTTCCGAAGAAAAATAAGAACTAAGGCTATCGTTAACTTAGCAGAGCTAAGATAGTTAAAGAGAAAGTAAGCAAAACACTTAAGTAAATCCTAAGGATCAAAACTAGAATAAGAAATTAAGTCTGATTGCTAGAGAAGTAGTTTCACTCAACCCCGAGGGGGAACAAAATTACTTCAAAGCAAAAAGATAAATTGGATGTTCTAGATAACAATGAACCGGAGTTCAAAGTAAAGATCTAAGGAAATGCAAAGGTGCACTTCCATTAAAAGCAAATCTATTTTTAAACCGAAGTTTAAGAATAGAAAACCGATTAGCTCAGGGAGAAAACTGTCAGTTATTCAAGAGTCAAAAAATGACTAAAGAGTAACTGACAGATACCTCCCTAAGATGTGCGGGTGCATTTGACGGGACTGGTTTTCAAAGGTCTTTTTTACTGATTCATATTAGTATACATTTCTTATTGCTAAATGTCAAGGGGTAAAAGTAAAAATGTGTTTTCTTTTTAAACGCTTTAAAAATAGAATGAATAAGCTGTAAATCTAAATAAATACTTATGTTTCGAACTAAAAAATGTAATGAATGCAGGAAAGAAAATGATGGAGAGAGTGTGGTTTTAAGTGGTTGGGTGTATAGGAGACGTGATCATGGAGGGCTTATTTTTGCTGATTTAAGGGATTTTTATGGGATGACTCAGGTTGTTTTTGATCCTAATCATGTTGATAAAGGCGTATTTAGTGAGGCGGAGGGGCTACGAAGTGAATATGTTATTAAAATTGAGGGTAAAATAAGGCTAAGACCCGACGGACAGGCTAATAAAGCACTTGAAACGGGTGAAATTGAGGTTTTGGTGGATTCGATGGAGGTTTTGAATGAGAGCGATGTTTTGCCTTTTGTGATTGATCAAGAAGAAGAGGTTGGCGAAGATATTCGCTTAAAATACCGATATTTGGATTTAAGAAGGCAAAGAATGAGGAATAATGTTGTAAATCGGTATAGAATTATTAAATTTATGCGCGATTTCTTGGATAGTGAGGATTTTTTGGAGGTTGAGACGCCAATGATGATAAAAGGCACTCCAGAGGGCAGCAGAGAGTATTTAGTCCCCTCTCGCATTCATCCTGCGAAGTTTTATGTTTTGCCTCAATCGCCTCAGCAGCTTAAGCAAATGTTGATGATATCGGGTATTGATAAGTATTTTCAGATAGCGAGGTGTTTTAGAGATGAGGATTTGCGTGGCGACAGGCAACCCGAATTTACGCAGCTGGATATGGAGATGTGTTTTACCGATACCGAGCAGGTGATGAATATTAATGAGAAACTTGCTACTAATTTGGTTGCTAAGTTTAGGCCGGATGTAAAAATTATGCATGAACCTTTTTTGCGTATGACGTATGAGGAGGCTATTAGTATTTATGGTAGTGATAAGCCGGATGTGCGATTTGATTTAAAATTGGTTGATGTTTCGGATATTGTGAAGGAGTGTGGATTTAAGGTGTTTAGCGGTACAGTTGAAAATGGTGGGGTTGTGAAGGCGCTTTGTGTGCCCGGCGGGGCTAAATATTCTCGCAAAGAAATAGATCATTTTGAGGAGATTGCTAAAATTTATGGAGCTAAGGGGCTTGCATATGTTATCAACTCGAGAGAAGAAGGGCTAAAATCCCCTATTACAAAGTTTTTTAAGGAAGAAGAATTAGCGGAACTTGTGAAAACAACGGGCTGCAATCCCGGGGATATTATGTTTTTTAGTGCTGATGAAAAAGAAACTGCATGCGTTTCTCTGGGGTCTGTGAGATTGGCGATTGGCAGAAAGGAGGGTTTGATTGATGATGGTGTTTTTGCTTTTGTGTGGGTGACTGACTTCCCTCTATTTAAAGTGGATAGTGAAACAGGGCAATTGGCTTCGACGCATCATCCTTTTACTGCTCCTAAAGATGATGATATTCAATTTTTGGAAACTGAACCGCTGAAGGCGGAATCGTTGGCGTATGATTTGGTGCTTAATGGCAATGAAATTGCGGGCGGTAGTATTAGGATTCATAAGCAAGAGACTCAATCGAAGGTATTTAATGCTCTCAAAATAAGTAAAGATGAGGTAAATAGCCGATTTGGACATTTATTGAAGGCTTTTACTTTTGGTGCACCTCCTCATGGCGGTATTGCTTGGGGACTGGATAGATTTGTGATGATTATGCAGAATGAGCCGAATATCAGAGAAGTGATACCTTTCCCTAAGGATCAGAAGTGTCGTGATTTAATGTTGGATGCTCCAAGTAATATGCCGGAGGATACTATCAGTGAGCTCAACATAAAACTTATCGAATCTTAATTTTTAAATGTGAGTGCGATTAATTTAAAACAGGCAGTTTTGTCAACAGCAGCGTTTTTCGATCTTTTTGACTACCCGCTCACATTGGATGAGTTGGAAAAATATTTATTTGGGGAGATTAAACATGATAGAAAAAATTTAGAAATTTATTTAAAACAGAGCCCGAAGATTGCAATTATGGATGGTGTTTTTTATCTGTCGGATAGGGCCGGGCTGCATAAGGAGCGGGTGATCAAGGAGGGACTTTCTAAAAAGCTGTGGCTGAAGGTTAATAAATTCGCCGGAAAACTGAGTTATCTACCTTTTATTAAAAGTGTTTGTGTGTGTAATAATTTGGCTTTCAACTGCCCTCAACCTGAGAGTGATATTGACCTTTTTATTATTACAAAAAAAAATAGGCTTTTTACGGCTCGAATATTAATTACAATTCTTTCTCATATTCTGGGAGTTAGAAGACATAAAGGGAAAATTGCCCAGAGATTTTGTCTGAGTTTTTTTGTGTGTGAGGAAAATTTGGATTTTTCTAAACTTGCCATTAAGCCCTATGATATCTACCTTGCCTACTGGATTAAGACGCTAAAACCGGTTATTGATAATGGTGTGATGGTTAAGTTTTTGCAAAATAATAGAGTCTTTTTAAAGCGATACTTTGCTGCTGAATGCATGGTGGATAGAAGTAAACAAATTGACTTAAGTCATTATGGAAAAACTGTCTCTAAAAAGCTTTCATCAATATTGGGCGGTAAATTCGGTGATTTACTTGAGAGATTTTTGAAAAAATGGCAGATGAAGAGGGCTGAGGCTAAATATAAAAAATTGAGTGATCAAACGGGAACCGTGATTTCGGAGAAAATGCTTAAATTCCACAATGTTGATAGAAGAAATGAGGTTAATCAGAAGTGGCAGCAACGGGTTGAGGAATTGTTGACGTGATGGGGTTTTAGTACACCCTAACTAAAACTCAATTTTATCCTTCCTGGATTTTTTTCGTAGTACTAAGTCTATGCTTGTGCCGACGAATCCGTAGGCGTCTCTGAGTTGGTTTTCTAGGTATCTTTTGTATGAGAAGTGGAATTTTTGGGGCTCGTTTACAATGAATACGAATTGTGGCGGTTCGATTGTTGTTTGGCTGAGGTAGTAGATTTTACCGGGGGTTTTCCATTTTTTTGAAGGAAGAGTTGGTGGATGTTTGATTTGTACCTTTTTTGCGAATAAATTCATTTTTGCCGTTGGAATACGTTTTTTTCTCTCCTCTTTAATCTGAATTGCGAGTTCCATGATTTTAGTAATATTCTTTTTGTTTATTGCGGAGGTAAAAACTACCGGAGCCCAAGGTAAGAATGGGAATTTATATCTTATTTTGTTAATAAAACGTCTTTGCTCTTCTTCGGCCTCTTCAATTAGGTCGGACTTGTTCACTACAATTATTAACCCTTTGGTTTCATCTGTGATGTAGCCGGCCAGATGCAGATCTTGTTTGGTTATTCCTTCTTCATAATCTATGATCAAAAGGCCAATATCGGATCTTTGAAGAGCCTGAAAAGTGCGGAGAACACTGTATTTCTCAATCCCCTTTTCAATTTTGCCGCGCCTGCGCAGACCTGCTGTATCAATAAGATTGAACTTATTTTTTTCAAAAATAATCTGGGTGTCGGTTGAATCGCGAGTGGTGCCGGCCTTGTCTGAAACAATTAGTCTGTTCTCTCCGCAAATGGCATTAACCAAAGACGACTTGCCTACATTGGGCTTACCTACAAAACAGATGTTAATCATCTTCTCATCAACAATTTTTTGCCTCTTATTAATTGGAATATCATTTTTCTTAAAAAAACTGATGATTCGCTGATTCAGTTCATCAAAACCGAGGTTGTGGATTGCTGAAGCAAAACAGGGATCGTCTAATCCTAATCTATATAACTCGACGGCATTATCTTTTATGTTTGAATTGTCACACTTGTTGGCTATAAGCAGACACTTTTTCTTCTCCTTACGCAAAATCTCGATAACGTGATAATCCTCGGTTGTTAGCTCATTTTTGGAATCTACTACAAATAAGACAAGATCAGCCTCTTTAATCCCGATTTTTGCCTGGATCTTAACATTTGATTCGATATCGCCCTCATTCTCGATTTCGAGGCCTCCCGTATCAACAACCATGACATTATAGCCATTGATTTTACTTAACATACAAACTCGATCGCGCGTTGTGCCAGCTACTTCAGATACGACTGAGAGCCTCTTGCCTACCAACTTATTGAAGATTGTTGACTTACCTACATTAGGGCGACCCACAATCGTTATTATGGGATACATATTTTTTTGAAATTATAGTAAAGTTATAATAGCATTTTGGCTAAAAAAGCCAAGATTAGAATGATAAATTTTATAATTAGTCAAATTTGGGTAAAATTATTACTGATGAAAATAGGTGCAAAATGAGGGCTGAAAATGGGGTTATTGTTCGGAATAATTTTAAGCGTATTAGAGAGGAGGTGAAAGCGCTGAATAAAAATTGTCAGATTGTTGCGGTAACAAAGGGTAGAGATGTTGACGATGTTAAACTTGTGATTGAGGCGGGAGCGCTTATTGTTGCGGAAAATCGAGTGGCGGAGGCTGAGGCTAAATTTGGGGCTATTGCGACTCCGCAGAAACATATGATTGGGCATTTGCAGCGAAATAAGGTTAAAAAAGCGGTGATGATTTTTGATGTGATTCAGTCTGTGGATAGCTTTAGATTGGCGAGTGAGATTAATAGAAGATGCGCGGAAATTGGGAAAAAAATGCCGATTTGTTTGCAGGTCAATACTGCTAATGACCCGGGCAAGCACGGATTAAGTGTTGATGAAGTTGAGGAGGTGGCTGCCGATATCGGTAAACTTGGCAATGTGGAAATAGTCGGACTGATGACTATAGGTAAATTGGAGGCGACTGAAGACGAGCAGAGGAAGTGCTTTTTGAAATTGAGAAATATCTATGATGAATTTGTGACTCGGGGAATATTCGCGAGCAACTCCCCTATTCTATCTATGGGAATGAGTAATGATTATAAAATTGCTATCGAATGCGGGAGCAATATGGTGAGAATTGGATCGGAAATTTTTGCGAATTGATTTGTTGCTTTATCGCAGGCCGGGCGGTTATAATGTCAAAAAATATAAATATATGAAAAAACTATTTTCTTCGCTAATATTATTAATTCTGTTTGGAGTATTCACAGTTGGAATGCCTTTGAGTGCGCACGCGCAGTTCCATCTCCTCCCAAAACTTGATGATGCATATATTATAAGCCAAGGGCAACAACCCGGAGAGATTAGTCGAACGAAATTTTGTAGCCGAATTTTTAAGACGGTGGCTACGGGGAAGAGCTACTGTTTTGTTGATGGGGCGACGAAAGAGGGGGTTACGACGAAGGCGGCTTGCGATGCGGTTAAGGGTGAATTTAAAGAGGAATATAGATATGATCGGAAGAAAGAAATTGATATTGAGAAAAAACTGGGAGAGCGAGATCCGCATACTGAGAGTATTTTGGCGTGTGCGATTATTGCCGGGAGCGTGCGGCTGTGGATGATCCCTTTTTATATTAGATATTTTAGTGATTTTATTTTGGCGATTGCCGGTGGAATTTGTATTTTGGTGATTATTTATGGAGCTTACACATATATAATTGGAAGTATCAGCTCTGAAGGTGAGGGGGCGAATTCGGGTAAAAAGATTATTAAATGGGCTGTTGTTGGGCTGGCGCTGGTGTTTTCGGCGTGGTCGATTGTGAATATTTTGATGGCTTTTTTAACCGGTTAATTTATGACTAAACAAGTTGGATTTTTTGAGTTAACGCATAAGGCATATTCAAATCTGAAGGGTAAAATCAATAAATTAAAGAAGCATGATAAAGAAGTTGCGCGGGATTTGCATGAGCCAAAAAATCCGAGGCAGGATAGAGTTACCGTAGACATTTCTTCTCTTAGTGTAGCGAAGGCGGGATTGGTTGTTGTTGCTCTTTATGCTTTGACGCAATTTGTGGTTGAGATTAATGGAATTATATTGGTTTTTTTCGTGGCGTTATTGTTTTCTGCGGCTATTGACCCGTTGATTGATAGGATGGAAGCATTAAAAATTCCGAGGGGAGTTGGTGTGATTTTGATTTATATTGTTATTTTGGCTTTGATTTGGCTCGTTGTAATTAGTTTTGTACCTCTGGTTGCGGATCAAGTGGGAGAGCTCGCCAATAGAGCGCAGTCATTGATTCAAAATTTGGTTAATGATGAGAGTGATACTTACCCGTTGATAGCTAATTTTAAAAGTTCTTTGAAAGGATTCTTGGATCAGATAGATACTGAAACCATTATTACAAATGCTTCTACAAGTTTATCTAAATTGTCGGATGGGCTTGGGGGAATCGCGGGGAATGTTTGGCGGGCCATTAAAATTGTTTTTAATAGTGTTTTTTATTTCTTGATAGTGCTTTTTTTAACATACTTTATGGCTGTTGATAGTCAGGCTATCGAAGATTTTATTAAAAAATTATTTCCGTCGAGGCATGGGAAATATATTGCTGATAAGTCTATTGCCATTAAAGAGAAAATTGGATTTTGGCTTAGAGGGCAGGTGCTTTTGATGCTTGCGGTTGGATTGCTGACTTATGTCGGACTGAAGATTATTGGAGTTCAGTATACGGCTACGTTGGCTTTGGTTGCCGGTATTACCGAGTTGATTCCGGTTGCGGGGCCGATTGCCGCTTTTTTGATTGCGCTGCCTGTTGCGGCAAATCAGTCGGGTTGGCTTGTGTTTTGGTTGCTTGGGGTGTTTGTCATTGTGCAGCAGATTGAGAGTAATATTTTGGTTCCGATTATAATGAAAAAAACCATTGGCCTGAATCCTATAGTTATAACTTTTGCGATGCTTGTCGGTTATCAGTTTTTAAATATTCTAGGAGTTATCATGGCGATTCCGGTTGCGGCTACCGCTAATATTTTTATCAAGGATTATTTGGCTAAAGAAAAATGATCGTGAATTTGCTTGGCGCATTTATGCCAGCTGAATTTTGAGAGTTGATTTGGTATTTTGTGTTGGAGGTTTTTATATATTTTGGGATGTGTAAGCTTCTCCAATGAATTTTTAATTTCATTAATATCCAATGGATCAAACAATATGGCTGCATCTCCTGCGACTTCGGGGATTGACGAGATATTACTGGCGGCAACGGGTTTGTTGTAGTAAAAAGATTCTAAAATCGGTAATCCGAACCCTTCGTAGAGGGAGGGGTAAACTAAGGCATGCGCTTTGCTGAGAATTGCCAATTTGCTTTCTTCGCCCACGAAGCCAAGTTTTATGATATTTTTGCTGATCTCAATATCGACTTTTCGGAAAATTTTTGCATTCTCTTTGCCGATAATTATTAGTTTATAATCTTTGTTGTCGGGGTTTTTTAAAAATAATTGATATGCTTTGATGAGACGCTCCAAGTTTTTACGCGGCTCCAGAGTTGAAATAAAAAGAAAATATTTTTTCGGGAGATTAAATTCATGGGCTGTTTTGTTTACTTGTTCGATTGTTAAATCGTGCGCTGTCCCCTGCCCTTCGTGAATAACGGAGATTTTTTCTCCAGCGATTTTAAAGCATTTGATTATTTCGTTTTTCGTAAAATTTGAGACGCTGATTATGTGAGTACTTTTTTGAGCAATTTTTTTTGGCCTGAGGATTTTGTGCCAGATTCCTGTATAAAACGAGAAAAAGTGAGGGTACCTTATAAAGGATAAATCGTGAAATACAGTGAGTAATTTGGCTTTTTTAAGCGCTATTGGTCTAGGATCCGGCATAAGAAAAAAGTCTATTGATTTGATTTCGTTGTTCTTGTTTTTTTGAAGTTTTTTGAGAATCAGTTCATCAATTTTGGGCCAATTTAGAAATGATAATAAGATATTTAATATTTTATTGGGATATTTTGTGCGCACCTGAGTGACATTTGAATGCATTGAAAAATCGGGAATATTTTGCTGCATGGATGTGAATGAGTTGTGATAAAGAATGTAATTGTTTTCTTTATCAAGCTCAAATAGGGCTTTTAGTGTTTCTATTGTAAAAATATCGACACCTGTGAGGTGCCCATGCATTAGTGGCCTAATATCTATAACAATATTAATTTTCATAATTTATTTCATGTATCTTTGCCATTCTTTATACTTATCTTCGATGAATTTTTTTATTTCCGCCTGAAAACGATTCTCGCTAAATTTACTTGCATGCCTTCTGATGAGCTCCGGTGAGAAAGTCATTTTTTCGAATCTTTTTATTGCCTCCAATAATGACTTGATGGTTTGTTCCTTAAAAAATATGCCGGTTCTGTGCTCGATTACTGTTTCAAGTGAGCCTCCTGCTGCGAAAGCTATTACCGGCTTACCATAGGCCATGGCTTCTACCGGGGCGATGCCGAAATCTTCTATTTGGGGCATGATGAAAGCGCGGCAGCCGGTGTACTCCTGCTCTAAATTATTATCATTAATATATCCCAGGAATTTAATATTTTTGTTGGCCTTTTTGCTCAGCCTCTTGAGATCAACTCCTGAACCGATAATGTGGAGATTTTTTTTACTTTTATTGAAAGCTTCGACTAGGAGATCCATATTTTTATTCGGCACGATGCGGCCAACTGCGAGGTAATAATCTTTTTCGGAATTGGGCGGAGTGTTTCGGGCCGGTTTGTCGGTATCGACCGGGGGGTAAATAACGGCTGAATCGCGGCGGTAATATTTTTTTATGCGATTTTTGATGTAATTTGAATTGGCGATAAAATAATCAACGCGATCAGCGGCTAGTCTGTCCCAAATGCGGATATTGGTCATTAGCCTTGGAATCAGCTTTTTTATGATTGGATTGATGTTGTATTTTTTAATGTACTCGTGATAATTGTCCCAAGCGCTGCGCATGGGGGTGTGGCAGTAGCTGACGTGCAGAGTTTGCGGTTTGGTGATAACTCCCTTGCTGCAGGCGTGTGAGCTTGAAATAACTACGTCGTATTCGCTGAGATCAAGTGTTTCGAAGGCCAATGGCATCCATTTTAGTAAGAGCTGGTGGCGTTTATTTAAATATGGGATTTTTTGGAGGAAGGTGGTTTTGATTTCCGCATCCTTAAATTGCGGCATCTTTTTTTCGTTGAAAACGCTGGTATAAATCGGGGCCTCGGGGAACATTTTATGGATTGAAAGTACCACCTGCTCCGCGCCGGCAAAATTAGTAAGCCAGTCGGCAACAATGGCTATTTTTATGTTATCTAGGACGCTCATTTTATTTTTTTTTGTATGTGTTACACAGTGTGTAGGTGAAAAAATTATAAATGAAAATTGGTCTCTTTGGAAGGAATTAAAGTGGCGATTCTTGGAAATGATGTGGATTTGTGGGAGGTATGTGCAAATAGCTAGATATGGTTATCTAGCAGATGATGGCTTTATTGAAGCGATTTTATACGGTTGGCTCTTCAGGTGTAGGTTCAGTTGGGGTTTCCGGTGTTACTTGAGGTTGGGGTGTTGATTCCGGAGCTTCAACGACTGGAGTATCTGTCGGAGTATCGGCTAACATTGGTGTTTCAGGTGAAGCCGTGGATTCGACTGAAGGCTCTGGTGTCGATTCAACCGGTACTACAACCGTAGGCGTCTCTGGGGTTGGAGATGAGGTTTCTAGATCAGGAGTAACTGCTTCAGGAGTTGGGGCAATGGGTGCGGGCTCAGTCGTCACAGGGGCTGGAGTTGCTTCAGGCATTGCAGCGACAGGCGCAGTTGCTTCCATTGTTGGTGTGGGCGTAGCTGCCGGTGCGGCAGTAGCTTCAGGAGTTGCTGCAGAAGCGGCAGCCGGGGCTCCGGCTTTGTTTAATGCAAGTCTTGCTTCGTCCATTGTTGCGTAAACCTGAACTAATTGTGTTAATCCCACAACCTGCAGGATGTCTAAAATGTTTTCTTTTGGCTGGACGACAAATACTCCACCTTTGAGGTCGGTTAGTTTTGTGTACCAATCGGTTAAATATCCGACTGCCTTACTGTTCATGTATTCTAAATCTTTAAAATCAAGGAGGAGATTGAAGTTTTCACCCACTCCCTCCAAAATGTCGTAAATCTTTTTTGATTGATCATCAACATTACTTTCGTCCAGTTGCCCTTTAAAGCTAACCACTTTTGCAGCGGTTGGAGCAAATCCTGGTAAGTCTGATGCGGTGAGTTCAATGAATGTGGCCATAGTATTTAATTTATGTTTTATTTTTTATGATAATTTTGGACTTGGAGTGAGCACAATGTGTGTTGGCTCAGGATTTTCAGCTTCCAATCTGGCTGATTCTTTGGCATCAAGTTTCTTTTTAACCCTGATGACCAGTCCTCCTCCCTCTCTATCTTTAAACTCCAATTCATCTGTCCATTCTGCTACTATTTTTGGTAGGCCTCGGCCTCTTATTCCTAAATGTTGAATATAATCGGGATTCTTGCGCTCTTGGAGCATATCATACATTTGGGCGGCCGTCATTTTGGTGGCTCCTGTGCCGGTATCCTCCACATAAACCTCAATACTATCGTCACCAATACTCACAAAAGTTATTCGAATCTCTTTGCCTGCTGCGGATCCATGCTCGATTGCGTTATTGCAAAGCTCGTCAACCACCGACTGAAATCGATAGGCCCATCTGTTTGAGAAGCCTGTCATATTTTTTGTAAGTGAGAGGGTAAAATCCCTTATCCCTGACATAAAATATGCACTTGTAGGCAAAGTCATTGTTATTTTAATCGGTTCTTTTGACTCCTGATTGACAGTTTTGCCAATATCCATGATTAATTTTTTGTTTTTAATTCTTTGTATTATACCACTTTTTGAGCTTATTTATCAAGCTTTAGAAGTAGATAATCGCTTATTTCGTCGATTTTGATTCGTTCTTGTTTCATGCTGTCTCTGTCTCTTACAGTGACGCAATTGTCTTTTTCGAGGGTGTCATAATCAATGGTTAGGCAGAATGGAGTGCCGATTTCATCTTGCCTGCGGTATCTTTTGCCTATGTGGCCGCTTTCGTCATATTCACAGACGAATTTGTTTTTTAGAATATCGTAGACTTCGCGGGCTTTTTCGGTTAATTCCGGTTTTTTCATTAGAGGGAGGATTGCCGCTTTAATTGGTGCTAACTTGGGATGGAAATGCATTACGACTCTTGTTTCTCCATCCTCGAGTTGCTGCTCTTCATAGGCTTCGACTAAAAAGGTTAAAACTGTACGATCCGCACCGAATGATGGTTCGATTACATGAGGAATGAATTTTTCGTTTGTTATTGGATCTTGATACTTTAAATCTTGTTTGCTGAATTTTTCGTGTTGTGTGAGATCAAATTTTCCTCTAAAGGCCAAACCGGCTAACTCTCCCCAACCAAATGGGAAATTATACTCAACATCTTGAGTCATTGATGAATAATGAGAAAGCTCATCTTGGTCGTGATCGCGCATGCGCAGATTTTGTTTGTTCACTCCTAAATTCAAGAACCATTCATACATATCTTTGGACCATTTATCAAAAATAGTCTTTGTTTCGTTATCATCGGGTTTGAAGAAATATTCGATCTCCATCTGCTCGAATTCGCGTGTTCTAAAGGTGAAATTACCCGGAGTTATCTCGTTTCGGAAGGCTTTACCGATTTGTGCGATACCGAAAGGAAGTTTTTTACGGGAAGTGTTGACGACATTTTTGAAATTGACGAAAATACCTTGAGCGGTTTCGGGGCGCAGATAGACTGCTGTTTGAGCTTCTTCAACTACACCTTGATGTGTTTTGAACATCAAATTGAAATTTCTGGCTTCGGTGAAATCAGTGGCCTTGCACGCCGGGCAGGCTATTTTGTTGTCTTTAATGACTTTAGTGACACCTGCTAGATCGAGACCGATAGCGGCATCGAGGTTTAAATTCTCCTCAATCAACTTATCACCTCTGAAACGCTCTTTACACTTTTTGCAATCAATAAGAGGGTCGGAAAAAGCGCCGAGATGACCCGAGGCTTCCCAGACTTTGGAGTTCATAAAAATAGCACTATCAAGCCCTACAACATCGTCTCGACTATCGACAAAAGTTTGCCACCAAGCCTTTTTGACATTGTTTTTTAGGGCTGTACCATATGGACCGTAATCCCATGTATTAGCCAATCCGCCGTAGATTTCAGATCCGGGGAAGATAAAACCACGTCTTTTGCAGAGGGAAACTACTTTGTCCATATTTATTAATTAGTTGCTAAAATTTTTAACTGTCTAAGATTAGTGTGACCGGGCCTTCATTGGTGAGCTCAACATCCATCATGGCCCGGAACTCCCCTTCTGCGACTTTTAATCCGGTTTCTTTGAATTTATCGACAAAGGCATTATACAGATTTTTGGCTAATTTTGGAGAGGAAGCTTGAAAAAAATCGGGTCTGCGGCCTTTTTTGCATTCTCCGTATAATGTGAATTGTGAAATTATGAGAATTTCTTTGTTTAAGTC
This sequence comes from Patescibacteria group bacterium, assembly GCA_018829865.1. Classification (GTDB taxonomy): domain Bacteria; phylum Patescibacteriota; class Gracilibacteria; order UBA1369; family JAHJTR01; genus JAHJTR01. Next base: position 14,504 of record JAHJTR010000019.1, read on the forward strand.
CAGAACGGATTTTTGAAAATATTCGTCACCGTCTGCGAAAATTCTTAAATTGGCGATTTTGTTTACCAGGTAATCGATGTCTTTTTGGTCGTCATCTTTGTGAATTGCGATAAAGACCAGTAAACCTGAGCCAATTTGGCCTATGATTTTGGCTTTAACCGAGACCTTTGCTTTCGAAACCCTTTGAATTACAGCTCTCATAATTGTGATTGGTTATTGATCCATGAAAGCTTACTCTTCGTTTTGCTCGTTATGCTGCTTGTGCTCGTTTTGCTTGTTTCTCCAGTCTAAAACTGCGTCCTGTAAAATTGAGAGGAATGATTGAGCAGTATTGTGGCTCAAAATAACTCTGCTTTGCACTTTGATGGTTGTAGGTTGAACATTTGGCAAAATCACACCGAAATCCAAAACAATATCATTTGGATTTACGTTGACTGATGCTGCATTGGCGTAGGTGCCGGCTTGCAATTCATCGGCGATTTGTACCTTTACGTTGTTTCCTTTTGAATCTTCTGACATTTTTTTATTGTTAAAAAATTAATTGTTTTTTTTGACCAGTTGCCCGCAGGCTCCACTGATATCTGCTCCGAGTGATACTCTTATTGTCACAGGAATTTTGTGAATTTCCAATATGTTTTTGAATTTTTTTATGTTTAGTGGAGACGTTCCTGAGTATTTGCTGCCGTTATGGGCGTTAAAAGGGATTAAATTTATGTGACACAATTGCCCCTTGATGAGATTAACGAGCTGCTTTGCGTGCTGATCGGAATCGTTTATGTCTTTTAGCATTATGTATTCGTAAGTTATGCGGCGATGTGTTTTTTTCAAATAATCCTTGGCGGACTCCATTAACTCATCCAAATGATACATTTTGGCGACGGGCATTATTTTTTCTCTTAATTCTTGATCGGCGGCATGCAGGCTTATTGCTAAATTATACTGTTTTTTGAGATTGGCCAGTTTTTTTATTCCTGGAACAATGCCGGCTGTTGAGAAGGTGATGTTGCGAGCTGCGATATTAAACATGGCTGCATCATTAAATATGTCGGCGGCCTCAATCGTGTTTTCGTAGTTCAAAAATGGCTCTCCCATGCCCATGAAAACAATATTTGTGATTTTGTCTGATTCTTTTAATAAAAAATGGAGTGCCTGATCTGTGATTTCTTCTGCTGATAGATTGCGAATGTATTTGCCTTTACCGGTGGCGCAAAATTCACATTTCAGAGGGCAGCCCACTTGCGATGATACACATACTGACTTTCTACCGTCCTTGAATTTCATTAACACGCTTTCGATCTTTTTTTTATCCTCTAATTCGCAAACAATTTTTGTGCAATTTCCCGCTTCAGAAGATTCGCTTTTCTTTACTTTAAAGCTGAGGAATTTTAATTTTTTGGTTAATTGGTCTCGTAAATTCAGGGGTAATGTGTGGATTTTTTGAAAGGAGTCTTTGCCCTCCTTAAAAACCCCATTTATTATCTGCATGGATCTGAATGGCTGGAAATCATTTTCTTTGAGCCACTGCCTTAATGAATTAATTGAGAGCATGAAGTTTAATATATATTGTTTGCCTTTCCGTTGTAAACATTATAGTCAAAAATCTGTTGTTGTATACACCACAACACTTAATTTTTTAATCCATAAAACGGCTGATTGATGGGAAGACCTTGCTGTCGTGGTATAGTGGCGCTTTTGACAAAAGATATTAAAGAATAAATAATCTTTATCAGAGCACAATCTTCTAACCTTAAACACCCGAATGGAAATTATGATTTTCTTTAAAGATCTTGATATTGCCAAGAAATATAAGCAATTTTTTTCGGACAAACTTATTGACTGTGATATTGCTTTATCTGTGCAGGATGCGAGTGCCAAGGCTATGCTTTTTAATTATAGCTTTTATCTTATCGATAAAGATTTGGCCCTAATAGGAGAAGATCTGAGTCTGATGGATCTTGTTACGAGCAGTCATAGCTCTTCCAAGATAATTATTTTTGCGGATAATGTTACGAATGAAGATGAAAAAGTATTTTATGTGAAAGGGGCATCATTGATTCAGAATTACTCTGAGACAATTGAAAACGTTTACAAAAAGGTTAATAGCTTGCTGTCTTTAAGTAATAGGGATGATTTTTTTGTTTTTTCGGACCTTTCGCTCGATAGGGATAGGCGTTTGGTTTTGCGGGGAGATAAAGAGATTTTTTTGAGAAATAAGGAATTCAATTTGCTTGAATATTTAATGAGGAATGTTGGCAAGGTGCTATCTAGGGATCAGATTTTGGATAATGTTTGGGACCGAGAGGCAGATATTTTTACGAATACGGTTGATGTGCATATACATATTCTGAGAAAGAAAATTGATGAGGGTTTTGAAAAAAAAATTATTCAGACTATCCCCTGTATTGGTTATAAACTAGACATTTGTTAGTTTTTTTTCATAGTTTTTGGTCATTTTCCAAAAGCCTGTAAATAGCATTTTTTGCATGTCTGCTAGTTGTTTGTCGTTTATGAGTATGCCGTAAATTATTCCCGAGGTATTGGCGAAATAGCCGTAATAGGAGCCGCTGATGCAGATTTGACAGTTTTTTAATGGGAAGACACTTTCGGGTACAACTCTAATCATTCTTTTGCTATCCGGGTCTTCATTATTTATGAGGCCCTTTCTCATATCATCGGATAAAATTATTCTAATCTCTTTTTTGTGGCTTTTAAGCGTTTTTTTCATGTGCTGAAACCATTCTTCCTGCTTGGAATCCAAAAGCGATTTATCTAAATATCCGTAATTATAAATTGTTGATTTCTCGGCCAATAAGATGTACCACATTGTTTTAGCGCTTTCGAGTCCTATAAATGTTTGGACGTTGGCCTTGGATATTTGAGATTCAGAGCTATTATTCTGAAATATTTTAAAATAGTGTTTTAGTTTATTTCTATTGTCGCCTATAACCTTAGCTTTTGCATTGCAGGAGTCTTCTTTCTCCTTCAACTTACTATCTAATTTATCAAGTGAAACGGCATTAAAATATTTAACTTTTCTTTTGAGGAAATAAGTTACGATGCCTTTTTGTACGAGCCTTTCGAGAACCGGATAGGTAGATGTTCTTGGACAATCCGCTTTTGCTGCTATAATACTGGCCGGTTGAGGGCCGAGATTTAGGAGAGTCATGTAAATCTTGACTTCCAGATCTGAAAGGCCGATGACTTCGGTTAGAATTGATTTAAGCATTTTGTAAGCAAATTGAATATAAGTGTTATGTATAGCTGATATTTGCTAAGATGTCTATGATGTATTGTAATTATATGTCGATGATTTTGGTCAACATTAATGCTAATTTCAAACTAAATATTTATTTACTCGATAAAAAATGCCAATGATTTTTAACAACTATACATTGCCGGAAGAATTGATTGCCAATACGCCTGTTACACCTAGGGATAAATCGAAATTACTTGTGGTTAACAGGAATAATGGGGATTTGAAGCATAGACAGTTTTTTAATTTGGTTGATTATATTTCAAGTAATGATGTATTGGTTTTTAATGATACCAGGGTTATTAAGGCGAGATTAATCGGCAGATGCGTCGATACGCAGGCAGATAACTGCGAGCTCTTTTTACTTCACAGAGAAGAAAATGGTTACTTTCAGGCACTATGTAAGCCGGGTAGGAAGTTTAAGGTAGGGCGAACATTTGTCTTTAAGAAGGGGGGAAGTGAGCTGGTGGCTGAGGTTATTAGGAAAAATGAGGATGGAAGTATTTTGGTTGATTTTAAGGGTATTAGTGATGAAGTGTTTTTTGACTTGCTGGATCAAGTGGGAACAACTCCCCTCCCTCCATATATTAAAAATTCAAAAGCAACTGATGATCAATATCAAACTGTGTATGCCAAAAACCCGGGAAGTGTTGCGGCTCCTACCGCGGGATTGCACTTTACTGATGAATTATTGGATAAACTAAAAGAAAAAGGCGCTGCTTTGGAATATGTCACTTTGCGGGTTGGCAGAGGGACATTTGAGCCAATCAAGGTTGATGATTATAAAGATCACGATATGCACTGTGAGCTTGCTGAGATTTCGGATGAAACGGCTGAAAGGTTGAATAAATATAAAGCTGAAGGTAGGAGGATTATTGCCGTAGGGACGACCGGCGTGCGTACGTTGGAATCATTTGCGGGGGTGAATGGCTTAGCCGGGGGCCGAAAAGAGACTAATCTTTTTATTTATCCGCCGTATGAATATAAATTTGTGGATGCTTTGATTACGAATTTTCACTTGCCTAAAAGCACGCTTTTATTGTTAGTTGGGGCTTTAAGTGGTAGTGCTCTTTTAAAAAAGGCTTATGCGGAGGCGATAGAGAAGGAATATAGGTTTTATAGTTTCGGGGATGCGATGTTTATTTATTAGGATTATCATGCGGATTTAAGCCAATTTGGCAAATGGGCTGGCTCTTTAATCCCGTTAATATTCTTTACCATGCTTACATCGGCAATATTAATTTTTCCAAGATATAAAGCCTTAATGTCTCCTCCTTTTTCGATAAATTTATTTATTTCAAGATAACCCCGATAATAAATAATATCTTTAGTGAACCCTCCCGGCCTTGATGTATCTTCAAGCCCTCTTTTACTTTTAATAGCCTGCCTGATGGCTCTTTCTTTTGCGATTCCTGTTTTAATAATACCTTTTACTACATCGGAGAATGAGCCGTTAAGAGCGATATCCACTGCCAGTACGCTTGAAATTGACCAATAGTATTTTTCTACTGATCTATTTATTACCCTATTTTGATTGTAGATAGCCAAGCCTTCTTGAGTTGTTAAGTAGCCGGCTGTTCCTCTGTTGAAAATTTTGTATGGTTGGTTCTTGCCGTTTTCGGCGGAAATTATGTGTGTTTCAATTTCATGGGCAATCAGAGTTTTTACTCTAATTTCACTAAATAATGCCGATTTTTTTATAAAGAGAACGTTTCGTTTGCCGGCGAGGCAATCTGAGACTAAATTGTCAATTAGCTTCACTCTCCAGCCTTTGAGACCGTATGCTGCAAAGGCTTTTTCGAATTTTTCGGCTGCTTGAGCTGAGCTCATTGTTTTGCCCTCTTCAATAAAGCTGCTCGGGATTTGATCAAGCTCTTGTTTGGCTGCGTGCAAAAGATCTTTGCCGGGTTTTCCGTATAAATTAATTGAGCACAGGGTAAAATTGTTTGTGCCGATATGTTCAAGAAGTGAAATTTTATTTTGAATCTCGGATTTTTTATCTTTGAAGAGTTGGCCAAGCGGCGTGTCGTCCTCAATATTTATGCCACTTAGAGCTTTTTTTAAATCAAATGGATTGAATTTTAGGTCAGGATAATAAAAAACCGGATTGTAATCCAAATCGTTTTCAACTTTATCAATTTCTTCATCAAGATTTAGGGGTTTTAGATGATGAAGGAGTTTGATTTGCTCTTCAATATCGCATAATTCTCGATCCACTTGAGAGTAATTCGTTTTACTGAGAGTTTTATGCAATTCGGATATTCTATCTTCAATTTTTTGCCTGGCTATTACTTCAATTGGATTTGGTATACCGCCGGACTCTTCCGCCGGCAAGCTCGGGTCAATTAGGAATCCTTTTAAATCTCTAATGCCTATGTAGAATTTGTATTTTTTATTACTTAAATCCGTTACCGCAGCTATTGTGGAAATTTTCTTTTTCTTGAGTTGGAATTTTAATTTGATCTTTAATTCGTCCTCGTTCAGATATTGCTCGTGAGTTATTAACTTGAGTTCTTTGGCCAGCTCTGAATCTATTTCTGTTATTTTTTTATAAAGAGCAACCTTTGCCTCAATCAATGTTGGCATTTGGACTGAAAGCAGCTCGATATTCTCCTTCTGCTGAATAATCTCCTTACCCGAAATCTGCTGTATCTCTTTTTGAACTATATTACCGAACATATCTTTGGCTACACGAATACCTTTTTCAGGGGATGTAACCTTGATACCTTGCACTTGCTGTAAGCGCTTTTTTAAAGGAGCGAGATTGGCTATTTGCACATTAAGACCCGCCCTCGCATTCATTTCAAGCAAAACCGGGCCCATTGTTTTATCAATGGCTAGATCAACCGCTAAATAGCCCAGATTTGCTATGAGCTGAATTTTAGATGCTATGAGGAGCATATCGTCCCAATAAGGGATTTTAAGGCCTCGTAAGCCGGGTAGATCACGGTCAATTTCTTCATCGACGATTTTATTTGCTCGAGTAATATGCGTTACTTCTCCTTTAGCTAAATCTATACCGCAACCAATAGCTCCAAGATGCAGATTTGCTTTGCCGTCAGATTTCTTGGTGGGTAATCTTAACATCGCCATAACAGGAATAAGATTATAAACAATTATGCGGATGTCGGGTAAACCCTTGTACGAAAATTCACCCAGCGTTGAGTCCGGAATAATTAATTGTTCAAAGAAGGCAATATCGCCCACACCTGAGACCGAAAACCGACCATCAAGAATGTCATAAATATGTGATTTATACTCATCTTCACTTAGTTTTTGACCATTACCTTTAACCCAATCGCCGGTTTCTTTATCTCTCGCAACAATAGGAATAATTCCTTCACCTCCAAATCCCAGATTTGGTTTTAATACAAATTGACCGGGAAGTGAATTGAAATCGAATTTCTCGAGCTCATCGCTGCTGTTGATTACGCCGTAAAGGCGGGGCACGGGAATATCACGAGCCGATAGAAAATGCTTGGTTTTGATTTTATCATCAGCCATTTTGACTGACTTTCGGGGATTGTACGGCTTTAAGTAAAGCAGATTACGAGCGTTAATCCCTAAAATA
>JAHJTR010000147.1 GCA_018829865.1 Patescibacteria group bacterium
AAGACTCTAAACTATAAAATATTTAGCAAATTGTCAAACAAAAAATACTCCCCTTGCCTATCCCCCAATAAAATCTTAAAATTCTAAAAACTAATTCCAATCACATTATGCCAACAACTAAAACCTCCGCAACCCTAATTCTTAAAGATGGTACTAAGTTTAAGGGGGAGTTATTTGGCGCTGCGGTTAACACAAACGGCGAAGTAGTCTTCAACACCGGAATGATGGGCTATCCCGAATCCCTCACCGACCCCTCATACAAGGGCCAAATCCTCACCTTCACCTACCCGATGATCGGCAATTACGGCGTGCCCAATTTTTCTTCTCAAGACGAAAACGACATCAAAAAATGGTTTGAGAGTAATAAAATCCACCTTCGCGGCATAATAGTAAGTGAGTATTCGCAAAATCATCATCACTGGAACGCCAAACAGTCTCTCTGCAGTTGGCTCAAAAGTCATGGTATTCCCGGGATCAGCGGTATTGATACGCGAGCACTCACTCAAAAATTAAGAGAAAAAGGCGCTATGCTAGGTAAAATAATTATCGAAAGTAAAGAAAACGAAAAAATCGATTTTGAGGATCCCAATAAAGAAAATCTGGTGGCACAAGTCTGCAACAAGCAAGTCAAGCACTACAAAAAAGGCCCGAAACATGTGGTAATCATTGATTATGGGATGAAGAATAATATTCTTAAAAGTTTTCTAAAAAGAAATATCAGCATCACAGTCGTACCTTGGGATCACGATTTTTTTGAAGATGAAAATATGAAAAAGTTTAATGGAGTATTTCTGTCAAATGGCCCGGGAGACCCCGAAGTCATCAAGAAAAGCTGCAAAATCGTTGCAAAATGTCTAAAAAATAAAATCCCAACTTTCGGCATCTGCATGGGCAACCACATCCTAGCCATGACCGCGGGAGCCAAAACCTACAAGTTAAAATACGGACACAGAGCCCAAAACCAACCTTGCATCGATACATCAACCAATCGATGTTATATCACATCACAAAATCATGGTTACGCAGTCGACGCCAAAACTCTCCCCAAAGATTGGGAACTTTGGTTCAAAAACGCTAACGACGAAACAGTGGAAGGAATCCGTCACAAAAAACTTCCTTTCATGTCAGTACAATTCCACCCCGAAGCCACCCCGGGACCAAACGACACCAACTGGCTATTTGACGAATTTATCAATAAGTTAAAATAATACTTTTAAATAACAAACATGAAAAAAACATTTCTCTCAATACTTGTAGCGGCAACGCTACTGATTCCCCTGAATTCAGTTTTTTCAGAAGACACCGGCAGCAGTGGCTATAACGCTCCGGTAATAATCAACGATCTCAGATACAACGCATCACTAAACTCAAATGGCCAAGTAAACATGATTTGGGACAAATACGCTCCATCAGGATTCAACTACTACAAAATTGTCAGATCAACTACAAACAGCAATCCTGTTTACCCCGAAGACGGATATATCAAATACACTACCGACGCCGATTATTTAAGCTACACCGACCAATCCCCACCCAAAGGCACCGTTTACTACAGAATTTGCTCAATCGCCAGCCCAAACCGTTACTGCAGCCCCGTAATCACAATTAATAATTCTGAAGCAAGCTCAGCAAAAAGCACCGACGACATCCAAGAAGCCATGCAATTAAGCTCAGAGTACGCCCAAATTTCGATGCAAGCCACAGAAACAAACGGCAAAGTTAAAATAACCTGGCAAGTCGACGGCAACATCATCAGTGGATTCAAAATAGTAAAAAGCACAGTTAATCAATTCCCCACATATCCCGTTATTTCAGGCGATAGCTACAAATATCTCACCGAAAATTCCATCAGAGAATATCTGGACACTGACGTAAAAGCAGGCAAAACCTATTATTACCGTGTCTGCCAGTATGATACCAGCGGTAAGTGTAAAAGTTACAGTAATAGTGCAAATGTAGCCGTTGGTTTTACAGCAGCCGATCCTTCAACACCGACCACAACTCCGACCCCAAATGACGTGCCCGCTGAAGAATCAGATTTCACAACTCCCGTAATAAATAGTTTTGATGATACCTCAAACCATCAGTACAAATCAGCCATCGAATATTTGAAGGCAAAAGGTATTGTGCAAGGAGTACCTTCAACCGATGGAGCATTTTCCTATCTACCTGAAAAATCCATCAATCGAGCAGAATTTATCAAAATTGTTGTAGAAGGAGCATACGGCGGAGAATACAAAGCGGCATCAAATTATGCACTGGGCTGTTTCAATGATATTCCCTCAGGAGAATGGTATGAAAATTACGTTTGTTTTGCCAAAAGCAGAAATATCATTGAAGGCTACCCGGACGGAACATTTGGCCCAAACAAAAGCATCAATTTCGTTGAAGCCTCCAAAATTCTGGTCAAAGTCTACAACCTCCCATCATCAGACGAAAGCGGAGAATGGTATATACGCTACGTGCGCACACTCCAAAATAAAAAATATATTCCCCCGACAATCGATACATTAAATGAATTTATTACCAGAGGAGAAATGGCAGAGCTTATCTTCAGAATCAAAGAAGAAATCAATGACAAAACAAGCAATTCATTATTAAGTAGCAACATAAACGCAAACCCAACCGACACAAACGGATGGCAAACTTTTTACGATGACGGCTACACATTCTCATACCCAAGCGCTTGGTACAAAGGCATCAAACGCGGCTGGAATTATTTATCCGAAGAAAAAGACTACATCGATAATCTGGAAACCCCAAACTACATGAATGTTGATACTTATGTCGTAGCTTACAAAAAAAGTGTAGGTGAGGAGGTTTCAGACGATACCGCTTTAAAAATAGACAACTACTTTGACCATCCTCAAATCTCTTCGGAAAAATTAACAATAAACGGATTATCCGCTTTAAAACGCCATTACCGTGCACCAAGAGGAACAGTGGTTAATGACCGCACAACCGGCGAAAACGAAAACATCGTACAATATACATATAGAAACGGAGCATCAGTTTATGTACTTCAATACTTCAACGCAGCGGGCAGCGAAAGCTACGGAATGGATAATTTCAAAAAAATCGCTGAAAGCATGAAGAAAAGCTAAAAACTACCCATACTTCAAAACTAATGATAAAATTAAATAGTAAAAATGCTATTAAATTCTTAATACAAAAAATATGACAGAATGTATCTACGGCATCGACCCAACAAAACCGGTAACACCTTTAATGGTAAGAAACGCAATAACGGAGTGTTTTTATCAAGCCCATGAAGAAATTCTCAATCAACTCAAAACAAACGATGCAGTCATTACAGAAAAAGAGAAAAAAGAAATGGGAAAAGATCAAATAAAAATCCTAATAGAAACTTTTTTTGAAGAAGTGGGAGGAGATTATCAAAACCCAAAAAAAGAAGAATTAATAAAAGTCTGCGACAAACTAGCAAATTTCGCCCAAAGCTTCAGAGCTCCTGAGATAATTAAAAAGCATTATGATGAAATAGTCGGTTTAATAAATCTTATTAAATCTGAATAACAGCACACAATCATAACAAAAACATCAAATACAACTAAACATATTTTTACTTAGGTCTTTTGAGTACCCTTGTTCCCTCAACTACCTGCCCC